>CAJXPN010000635.1 GCA_913058025.1 uncultured Myxococcales bacterium
CGGCAGCGTCAGATGTGTATAAGAGACAGGTCCTCGATGGTGTTGAATGCTTCGAATGAGAGCCACCAGGAGGACCCGCGCCTATGAATATGAAGACAATGGGGAGCGCTCTGCTCGTCGCGAGTGCTTTGCTCGCGACCTCGGGGTGTGAGAAGAAGCCAGTCCAGCAGAAGCCCGACGAGGTGAAGCTGGAGAAGCCCGTGAAGAAGGCGGTGCGTCGACCCGACGCGCCTCGCACCTTCGAGCAGGTGCATGGGACACCCGACCCATTGCCCATCGAGAAGGCAGACGCGAAGACGTTGGGGGTGCTCGAGGTCGACGGTCACACGTACGTGAGCTTCGAGTCGGAGCTCGAGCGCCAGCCGTATGTCGACCTCGACATCGACGGCGGCGCGCTGGTGGCGTGTCCTCGCACGCAAGAGCCCTACGGGTACGAGCTCATCGCGAGGCTGAAGGGGTCACCTGCCGAGGCGACGGCGCGTTGGCTCGACTCCGGCCGTGGCCTCCCCGTGGATGCCGTACGTCGCGAGGCGAAGGTCGTCCTGTCTGGTGCGCCGAAGGCGAAGGAGGGGCTCGACTCGAGGTTCTTGACGTGCGCTGGGGAGGTGCTGTGGGAGCTGCGTTGGCGCGGCTCCGCGTCCGCGTACTACGCGTACGCCGGGAACAGGCTCAAGGCGTTGGGATCGGGTGACGTGGAGGCGGCGCGCGCCGAGGCGGGCGTCGGGGTGGCGCGCCCGGGTGATCTCGAGCGGATGATGGGCCTGTACACGGGGATGTCGTCGATCGAGGAGGCGCTCCAGACCGAGCGCAGCCTGAGGGTGGGCAACGCCGAGGAGACGCGGGACGTGCCGCTCGGGTCGATCGAGGGGGTCGGGGTCGCGGCGCACCCGTGGGGGGAGATGATCAACGAGCTGGGTCGTGAGAGCGCGCACGCGCCGATGGCCGAGGTGGTGCCCTTCGACATGGCGTACGTGCACTTCCACGACGTGCGCGACTTCGTGCGCACGGCGCGTCGCTTCGAGGAGGTCGTGCTGCCGGCGGCGGCGGCGCTCGAGGGGGGAGCGGGGACCTCGAACGTGTCGGCGCGTTACGAGCGCGAGCTGATCATGAGGCGGACGTCGATCTCGGAGGCGATGGGCGACGTGGCCGTGAAGAGCTTCGCGATCGTGGCGTCGGACCCGTTCCTGCGTGAGGGCGGCGACGTGACGCTGCTGTTCGAGGTGAACAACGAGGCGGCGCTGACGGCGACGCTGGCGAGGTTCGTCGTCGAGGCGAAGGCGGCGCGCGCCGACCTTGCCGAGTCGAGCTACGAGGTCGGCGGTCAGGAGGTGACGCTGTGGTCGACGCCCGATGGAGCGCACAGGCGCCACATGGTCAAGGTCGGCGGCGTGCTCGTGGTGTCGAACTCGGCGGCGGCGGTCGCGAGGATCGTGGAGACGGCGGCGGGCAGGCGCGACGCGCTGACCTCGCGCGGAGACTTCAAGTACATGAGGGCGCTCTACCCGTTCAGCGAAGAGGGCGAGGACGGGTTCGTGTTCATCGGGGACGACTTCGTGCGCGAGGCGATCAGCCCGCGGGCCAAGATCCTGTCGTCGCGGCGGGTGCGAGCGCGCGCGGACCTGATGGCGGTGAACAGCGCGGCGTTGCTCCACGGTTGGCTGGAGGACGCGCCGCCGGAGACGCTCGACGAGATGGTGAAGTCGGGGGCGCTGGCGCCCGGCCTCACGGTGACGTTCGAGGGTGAGCCGATCACGTTCACGCGCGAGGGCGGCGCGAGGTCGGCGCGCTGGGGCACGGTGGGCGCGTCGACGCCCCTGGCCGAGCTCGACCTCAAGGCCGCCACCAGGCAAGAGGCCGAGGCGTACGGCGCGTTCAATGAGACGTACCAGCAGTACTGGCGTCAGTTCATCGACCCGATCGGCGTGCGGCTCGACTGGTCGGGAGACGGCGCGCTCGAGATCGACGCGAGGATGCTGCCGCTGATCGAGGGGACGAGCTACGACGAGCTCATCGAGCTCGTGGGGCGCAAGAGGTTCACCCTCGAGCACCCGCCTGTGGCGGGTATGTCGTTCTTCTATGGCCTCGGAGAAGGCGTGAGCCTGAGGCGAGACCTCGTCAGGTTCGTCGACGACATGACGCAGAACGACGACGTGAAGATCGACTGGGTAGGCGACTGGGTCGGCTTCGGGCTCGGGGACCGCAGCGGGCTGTGGGACGTGGCGATGGTGTTGGAGGGCATCCCGACGATGGGCGGACACCCCGGCGGGGGTGGATGGGACGACCTGTTCTATGTGGCCTCGAGGTTGCCGCTGTGGGCGATGGTCGAGGTCGATGACGAGGTGACGTTGAGGCGAGCGCTCAAGGGGCTCGAGGACGAGCTCACGAGCATGGGCCTGCGCTCGGACGAGGCGATCTCGTGGCGTGACGGGGCGCCGTACCGCGAGGTCGAGACGAGCGTAATCATGGAGAAGAAGGGCTTCAGGCAGACGGTGGGTGACGGCCTGAAGGGGCTGCAGCCGTTGGATCTGCACTACGCGGTGGCGGGAGGTGTGTTCGTGTTGGCGCTGGAGCGCGCGCTGCTCGAGGAGAAGATCGACGACATCCTCGACGGCCGCGTGCCCAAGGCGCTGGGTGTGGACGTCGAGGGGCTCCCGAACCTGGACGACGCGGGGACGCAGGCGACGATGACGCTGATGCCCTGGCCCGAAGACAGCGACCTCGTCGCCACGATCGCGGGGGTGATGGAGATGAGCACGATGCAAGGCGCGGGCGCGTCGGCGACGATGCTCGGGGTGCTCGAGGGAGGGCTCGGCGCGTCGGCGCTGGGGTCCAGCGAGGCGATCGACGCGGCGGCGATGGCGTACTTCGGCCTGTCGCCCTACGCGCCCCACGGGGCGGGGTGGTCGATCGACGCGTCGGGGACGCCGTCGCACGCGCGCTACGGTACGGTGGACAGGGCGGCGATCCTCGAGGTCCCCGTGGAGGGCTCGCCGATCACGGCGCTGTTCGAGTCGTTGGTGGGGTTGGAGATGTCGCTCGGTTTCGACGGCGACGGCGCCCACAGAGGTTTGCACACGAAGCTGCGCTGGAGCGCGCGCTGAGGGAGGTGGAGGATGTCCGAGCTCGAATGCGACGACTGCGGGACGATGAACCGAGAGGGCGCGAAGGCGTGCGAGCTCTGCGGGGAGTCGCTCGAGGAGGAGGTGGAGCGCAAGAAGTACGGCAACCCCTGGGTGCTGGGGCCGATGGCGATCGGCGCGACGCTGCTGCTGGTGGTCTTGCCAGGTGCCCTGGTGTTGTCCGAGTACGGAGTGCTCGGGCTGTTGGGGTACGCGGTGGCGTGGGGTGTGTTGGCGGTGGTGGGTCGGACGTACCAGGGCCGTGACGACTACTACCTGGGCTGGGGGGGCGGCTTCTCGAGGGTGGACAACCCGTTCACGTTCCAGGACGACTACGACCGGGCGCACCTGGCGATCGGGATCGTCCTGATGCCGGTGTTGGCGGTGACGGGGCTGTGGGGTTCGTTCGCCAGGGCGCTCCAGGCGAGGAGGCCGGTATGATGCCGCCGGAGTGTGCGATCACGGGGGAGGACATCGGTGAGGACGGGGGGCTGGTGTACTTCGCGCATACGGAGTCGTCGCGGGCGTGGCAGGCGCGCGCGGAGTCCGAGCCGGGGTTCGTGGGGCACCCGCCCAACGCGGTGTGGCTCTCGGGCGCCTACCATGATCGGGGGCAGGAGCTCTCGCACCTGACCTGGCCGGAGGCGCGCCGCGTGTTGGCGCAGGAGCAGGCGTAGAGGCTGTCTCTTATACACATCTGACGCTGCCGACGATCTACTCTGTGTAGA
>CAJXPN010000636.1 GCA_913058025.1 uncultured Myxococcales bacterium
TGGGCGAGAGGTTCGCCGCCCCCATCGCGGTCATCGGCGTGTACTGCGTCGTCCGGTCCCACGGCCCGCCCCAACGACCTCGCCTGGGCTTCTTGCAGCTCGTCTTCTTCTTCCACGTGTTCAGGATGATGTAGCGGCCCTGGAACTGGTTGAAGTCGGACGAGTTCACGCCTTCGAGCGCGAGGTCTCCCTTGGGACCCTGGGGCATCCCCGTTCCGCCGACGATGGGGTCGACGGCCACGAACACCAGGTCGTCTTGCGGGTCCTTCTTGGTGTAGCGCGTGTGCAGCCGCGTCAGCACGAACGAGTTGAAGTTCATGAAAGGGTCGATCTTGTCGTCCTCGTCGTCGATCCTCGAGAGGACGTCACCTCCGAGTGACATGATGTCCTTGGTATTGAGTGCGCCGTTCATCCCACGGATCGCGCCGCTGGGGCAGGGGTCGCACTTGGTGGCCTGCCATGCGTACTCGGTGACGACGGAGCCGGGGTTCTGCTCGAGGGTGTAGTCGAACAGCGCGTTGTAGAAGCCTCCGAAGCTCTTCCTCGTCCTCGACTTGACGATGAGGTTGGTGGGGATGGTGACGTTGGGCTTGTTGGCGACGGCGTAGCGCTGTTTGGGCGCGAGGATGTTCACGATGAGATCTTGCTCGCCCTTCGCGTTGAGCATGCCCAGGCGTACTGGGAGCTGGAAGTCGTCGGATTCATAGTGGAATCGGAGAGGAGAGAGCGCGGCCTTGCCGTTCTCGAAGGCGATCTTCTTGGGGTCGACCTTGGCCACGAAGAAGTACATCCCCTGCTGGATGTAGGGCGCCATCGCGCCCGCGGCGCCCTTGGGGATGTTGTACTTGTTCTGCTTCAGCCACGTCTCCAGCGCGTTCGACTCGTCGGCCGACAACACCACCACGTCGTACTCCCCCACCTCGAACTGCGCCTCGATGCGCACAGCCGGCTTCTCGGTCTTGGACGTGTCGAGGCCATTGAGGATGTCGTCGAGTCCGCTTTTTTTTGAGATGCTCTTCTTCATGAGCCGTGCACGTTTTGTGGGGCAGGGATTGCGCTCCCAGTACTCGACGAGCCTGGGTGCGGAGAGTGCGTCGACCTTCTTGAAGAGGTGGTCGGGCAAGACCTTGACGTCGTCTTCCTTCAGGACGACGGGGACGGGCACGACCATGGCGAAGTCCTTGGGAGGACCCTCGTATGTGTTTCGCATCGAGAGGACCGTCGTGGTCCCGCGGCGCATCATCACGACCTGCGTGGCGTCGTTGAACATCTTCTCGTCCGCACCCGACACGTAGAAACCGCAGAACGCGAAGGCCTGTGTCGGGAGCATCAGCGCGAGCGCAGTGAGCGCGATGGCCGTGAGTGTCGAGCGCTTCATGGGTCCCTCCTGGAGTGAGCGTGGGTCGCCTTCGTCTGTCTCGTTGTCGCACGAAAGCACTTTGGATTCAACGGCTTGGTGGTCGTTGGCGGCAAGATCGCCCGAACGCACCGAGCAGCACGAGCGCGATGAGAGGGAGCCCGGATGGGGCCTCTGAGGGCGCGGCGGCGCACGAGTTCTTGCGCCGCTGCGTGTCGATCGTGCTGCGCGGCCGCGGCGGCGGCCAGGACGCGTTCGGGTCGATGGACGCGCTCGTCTTCAGGCCCTTGCTCGAGAGCGCGTCGAGCGAGGGCCGCGCCACGTAGTCGCCGATCTCGACGCCCCCCGCCGACGCGTCGAGGGAGCTCGGCGAGGGGGTCACCTGGTCGTCGTCGGCTGTCGGGGGACCACCCCATCTGCCACGGACGGGGCTGCCGCACGCCACCTCGCCCTCCCACGGGTTGAGCATGACGTAGCGGCCCTGGAAGTTGTTGAACTCCGCGGGCGCGGCGCCGCCTTCGTCGGAGAGCCAGGCTTTAGGACCTTCGGGCGCCCCGCGGCCACCCGTGATGGGCGGCGCGGCGGCGAAAATGAGGTCGCTCGTGAGGTCGTCGCGGCCGTAGCGGGCGTGGAGCCGCGTGAGCACGAGGTCCCTCCACGATAGCCCCGTGAGCACGTCGCCGCCGAGCGTGGCGATGTCCCGTTCGTTCAACGCCCCGCCTAAGCCCGCGCCGAAGGAGCCGTCGGGGCACGGGTCGCACTTGGTGGCCTGCCACGCATACTCGGTGACCACCGCCCCTGGGTTTGCCTCCAGCGTGAAGTCGAAGAGGGCAGTGTAGAACTCACCGAACTTCTCCTTGGTCGCCTTCTCCACGATCAGGTTCGTCGGGATCGTCACGTTGGGCCTGTTCGCGACCTCATAACGCTGCTCCGACGCCAGGATGTTCACGATCAGGTCCTGCTCGCCGCTGGTGTTGAGCAAGCCCAGCCGGACCGGCAACGCGAAGTCTTCGGAGTCGTAGTGGAAACGCAGCGGTGAGAGGACGGCGCGGCCGCCCTCGAAGGTGACCTTGCTCGGGTCGACCTTGGCCACGAAGAAGTACATCCCGCCTGCGACGTAGGGCTCGAGGACCGAGGCCGCGCCCTCGGGTACGTTGTACTTCTCTTGCTTCAGCCACGTCTCCAACCCGTTGGATTCATTCGCGGAAAGTACGCTCACGTCGTATTCGCCCACCGCGAACGTCGCCTCCACCTTGACGCCCAGCGACTGGCCCGTGGGTTTGACGAATTCACCCTCGATGAGCGTGTTGTCGAAGTCGTAGAAGCGGTGGCGTTCGTTCTTGCATGGGTCGCGCTCCCAGTACTCGACGAGCCTGGGGGCGGAGAGGGCGTCGACCTTCTTGAAGAGGTGGTCGGGCAAGACCTTGACGTCGGCTTCTTCGAGAACGACGGGGACGGGCACGACCATGGCGAAGTCCTTGGGAGGACCCTCGTATGTGTTTCGCATCGAGAGGACCGTCGTGGTCCCGCGGCGCATCATCACGACCTGCGTGGCGTCGTTGAACATCTTCTCGTCCGCACCCGACACGTAGAAACCGCAGAACGCGAAGGCCTGTGTCGGGAGCATCAGCGCGAGCGCAGTGAGCGCGAGGGAGGCGAAGGCGCGGAGTCGCATGGTGGTCCTGACGTAAAAAGGCCACACCCATTGGGTGTGGCCCTGATTCGCGATGTCTTCGAGCGGGCACTCACATGACAACGTAGGTCAGTGATTGTTCCGGCGGCGCCAGGCCAGCAGGCCGAAGCCGAGCATGGCGAACAGCGGCGCCTCTGAGGGGGCATCGAAGGGGGCCGTGGCGCAGGAGTTCTTCTTGGTCTCCTGTTTCATGTCCGTCTTGGGAGGCGTGTCGGTGGAGCCGTTGGTGGAGCCGTTGGTGGCGCTGTCGGTGGAGCCAGCGCCGCCGGAGCCGGAGTCGAGGGGCTTGGTGGCCTTTGGCAGGCCAGCGAGCTTGGGCTGGTCCTTCTCGGCGACGTAGTTGGCGAGCTCGAGCTTGCCACGAGGAGCGAAGGCGGTGTCCTGCGCGGGCACGACCTCGTTCTTCTGGTTGCTCCAGGGGCCACCCCAGCGACCGCGCCTCGGGTTCTCACAGGTCATCTTACCTTCCCAGGGGTTGAGCATGATGTAACGACCCTGGAAGTTGTTGAATCCACTGGGGATGGCGCCTTCCTCGGCGAGGGTTCCCTCGAGGCCCACGGGCGTGCCGCGGCCGCCGAAGATGGGAGGCGCGGCCTTGAAGACGAGGTCGTCCTTGAGCTCCTCCTTGGTGTACCGCGCGTGCAAGCGAGTGAGGACCATCGACTGCCAGTTCGAGTTGCCCACGACGTCGCCGCCCAGCGTGAGGATGTCGGTGGCGTTGAGGGCGCCGCCGAAGCCACCGGAGCTGCCGAAGGAGCCGTCGGGGCAGGGGTCACAGCTGGTGGCCTGCCAGG
>CAJXPN010000637.1 GCA_913058025.1 uncultured Myxococcales bacterium
ATCTACACAGAGTAGATCGTCGGCAGCGTCAGATGTGTATAAGAGACAGCCCGTAGGCGCCGTCGATGAAGATCGACTCGGCGCCGTGGTCGGAGAGCATGTCGAGGGCGCGGGCGAGGTCCTCGAGGTGGCGCACGCCAGCGAGCACGACCTCGCCGGAGTGTGTGGCGCGCGCGAGCAGCGCCTCGCCCATGGGGGTCTCGTAACCGAGCGAGCCGACGAGCTCGAAGCGGGCGGTGGACATGGAGAGCGCGCTGGCGGCGGACACGACCCACTCGCCCTCACCGAGGAAGACGGCGGGCTTGGGCGTGCCGATGAGGGCGTCGCGGGACTCACCGTCGACGCCGATCGAGATCAACCCGACGGACCGGCCGAGCTCACGCTGCCTGCGCGCGAGCGCGTTGAGCGTGGTGGTCTTCCCGCAGTTCTTGGCGACCCCGACGAGCGCGCATCGGCCAGGGCCGACGTCAGGCACGTGCGTCACTCAGCCCACCGTGAACGTGTCGATCGACGCGCCCTCTTTGTCCACGCGCTCGAGCGAGAGCACGCCGTCGGCGCCCACGTCGATGGTGGTCATGCCCATGGTGCGTGAGGCGATCTTGTAGAAGGACTCGTACTCGGGGCGCAGGGCGAGGATCTCGTCGCGCGCCCTGGTGGGGTCATAGGTGAAGGCGCCGCCGCCGCCGTCGACGACGTAGGTGACCCCCTCGACCTCGAACCGCTCGTAGCAGTGGTGGTGGCCGGTCATCACGAGCTTGACGCCGTGGTCGCGCAGGATCGGGTGGACGGCGTCGCGGCGCGTGAACTTGGGCATCTTCGCGAAGGTGTAGAACGGGCGATGGAACGCGACGATGGGGGTGAGGCCTTCGCCCAGCGAGCCGAGCTGGCGGTCGAGCCAGGCGAGCTGCTCGGAGCCCGCGTCCATGTCGATCTCGGAGTTCATCATGAACACGCGGAGGCGGCCGAAGCGCACGGTGTAGTAGTCGAGGTTGCCGCCGGGCTCGCCCTGGCCGTCGAAGAGGCGCTTGTAGTGGACGTCGAACTCGTCCTGCTCCTCGTACTCGTGGTTACCTATGCAAATATGCATGGCCGCCTGAGCGGTGGCTGGAGCGAGCTGGTGGAACATGCCGTTCCAGGTGTCCAGCGGGTTGGACATGTACTGGAAGTCGCCGCCGTGGAGGATGAGGTCGGGGGCGGATTCGGCCAGGCGCTGCGCGGTGTCGACGACGTCGGGGTACATCGTATCGGCGATCCAGCTCACGCGGAACGAGGCGTCCCGAGGGGGGCGCGCCATGAACGATCCGGCGAGCTCGTGCCCGTTCCCCAGGTGGACGACCCAGCGGTAGTTTTCGCCGGCGATGAGGTCGTTGAAGAGCGACTCGTGGAGGGTGTGAGGCCCGGGGAGGTCGGGGTGGTCGAGCTGGCGCTCGAAGAGCGGTATACCGGGCCAGTTGTAGTCGATCTGGTCGGTCTTCGCGGAGGTCATGAGCTCACGGGCGTCGCCGTTCATCCGCTCGATGCGGACCTCGAGGGCCTCGCTGGGGAGCGTCTCGAGGCGCAGCCTCGCCGAGCCCTCGCCGAGGAACTGGACGAACGGGGGCTTGGTCACGCCGAGCGCGACGGCGGCCATCGCGTCGGCGTCGACGTCCGAGCGGGCGTCGGCGGCGTCGAGGCCGACGTCCGAGCCCGCGTCGAGGCCGAGGTCGTCGCCCACGTCGACGCCGCTGGCGTCCGGGAGCGCTTCGGGGTCCGCGCCCGTTCCGCACGCTCCGGTGATGAGCGCCGCGGCGCCAACCGAGGCGCGCGCGCCCTTGTTGATGAACTCTCTTCTCTTCATGGGCCTCTCTCTGTCATCGAGTCGTCGCCAGAGGCGCGCGCTGGCGCGCCGTCACGTTGCGCGTGGGGCACAACGAGAGTACACGGGAGGTCGCGCGCGACCAAGCGGTCGCGGCCCCGCGAGCACTCGTCGAGAGGAGAGGTGATGGCGTCCCCGGTGAAGACGGCGGTCCAGGACATCAAGCGGCTACGCGACATCGCGGGCGTGCTGACCAAGCACGGCTTCCACGCGGTGGTGCGCCGAATCGGCCTGGGTGGGCCACCCAAACCGCGCAAGCTCCTGGGGGGACCCACGGATCTGGCCGAGTACGACGGCGACGGCGCGCTCATCGGCGAGGACGATGACGCGGGCGAGGTCGCGATCAGATTCAGGAGGGTGCTCGAGGACCTCGGGCCGACGTTCGTCAAGCTCGGCCAGGTCCTCTCGACGCGCCCCGACATCGTCCCCAGGGCGTTCATCTCCGAGCTCAAGAAGCTCCAGGACAGCGTCGAGGAGCTCCCCTCCTCGGTCGCCCGCGCGCAGGTCGAGTCGGCGCTCGGAGCCCCCATCGAGGAGCTCTACTCCGAGTTCGATGACGAGCCGCTCGGCGCGGCGTCGATCGGCCAGGTCCACAGAGCGGTCACGCTCGACGGGCGAGAGTGCGTCGTCAAGATCCAGCGCCCCGACATCGACGAGAAGATCCGCTCCGACCTCGACATCCTGTACACGCTCGCGCGCCTGCTCGAGGCCACGATCGAGGAGGTCGAGCTGTACTCGCCCACGGGGATCGTGCGCGAGTTCTCGGGGGCCTTGCTCAAGGAGCTCGACTTCACGCTCGAGGCCAAGAACGTGCGGGAGTTCCGCGCGAAGTTCGCCGCCGACCCGCACGTCAACGCCCCTGACATCATCGACGAGTTGACCGACGTGAAGGTCCTGACGATGGAGTTCGTCCAGGCCCAGAAGCTCGACGACGTCGAGGGCGGGACGCCCAGGGCGTCCCTCATCCTCGACCGGCTGCTCGACTCGGTCGTCAAGATGGTGCTCTACGACGGCTTCTACCACGCAGATCCTCACCCCGGTAACATCTTCGTGGGCGAGGACGACTCGCTGATCTTCATCGACTTCGGGATGGTCGGGAGGCTGTCGGCCGCCCAGCAGGACGAGATCATCAACCTGATCATCGCCGTGCTCACGGGCGACACCGACGGCATCGCGCGTACGCTGCTTCGCATGGGCCGACCGCTCGGGCGCGTGTCGATGCGCGAGTTCAAGGCCGACGTCGTGCGCATCCGCGACCGCTACCTGCTGAGCAACCTCGCCGACATCAACGTCACGCAGTTCGTCCAGGAGGTCATGGACGCGGCGCAGTACCACCGCATCCAGCTCAACTCGTCGTACGCCGTGCTCGTCAAGACCGCGACGACGATCGAGGGGATCATGCGCACGCTCGAGCCCGAGCTCGACATCATCAGCCGCGCGACCCCGTACGTGCGCAAGCTGGCCGCGCGGCGGTTCTCCGCGCGCAAGGTCGGCGCGAGCGCGCTGCGCACGTCGATGGCCTTCAGCGGGTTCATGACACAGCTCCCCGACCAGATGGACCAGATCCTGATGGATCTGGAGGGCGGCAACCTCGCGATCACGATGCGCAACGAGGCGCTCGACAACATCGGCCAGCACCTGAACACGCTGGGCACGCGCCTCTTCCTGGGGATCATCGCCGCGGGCCTCGCCGTGAGCGCCGCGCTGCTCGTGCGCGACGTGCCCTGGGCGATCAAGGGCGTCCCGGTCGCCGTGCTCGCCGGGCTGGTGTGCGCGTTCTTCGCCACGGTCCTGTTCTGGTGGGCGCTGGGCTGGCACATCGTCGGCGGGAAGGAGCGCTCGAAGCTGCGGCTCGGGCCGCTCGTGAAGCTGCTGCGGCGAGGGGACTGAGCGAGCCTCGGGTGGAGAGGACTGGGGGTGGGGTTGCAGCACGATCCCCCAGGCGCCGCTCACTCTCGTTCGCTTGCCGGTCCCCTCGCAGGGACCTCA
>CAJXPN010000638.1 GCA_913058025.1 uncultured Myxococcales bacterium
CCCACGAGCCAGTCCATCATCTTGGACTTGGCGCGATCGAGCCGGAGCTCGGCCTGGGTGAGGCGGTTGGCGCGGCCGAAGACGACGGCGGGCGAGCCGACGAGCTGGTTGATGTTGTCGCGCTGGCGCTCCAGGTCGGCGAGCTTGGCCTCGGCGAGGCGAGCCCGCTGCGTGACGCTGGCGTAGTCGAGGATGCGTTGCTGGATGCCGAGCTTGGCCTGCTCGATCCGCAGCTCCAGCGTGGCGATATCGAGCAGCTGCTCCTTGAACGCCGAGCGGCGGTCGTTGAGGGCGTCGGCGTCTCGGGTCGTCTCGAGGCGGAAGGCCTCCGCGGCGCGGAGCTGCTCGAGCAGGTTCTCGAGGTTGGCGGCGTCGGCGTCGCCCTGAGCGCGCGCGACCTCGGTGGCCTCGCGGAGCTCGTCGAACTGCCCCTGCGTGACGAGCGCGTCGTAGTCGTCCTGGAGGGCCTCGCCCTCCTCGTCGACGTCCGCGACGAGCGCCCGGCGCTCGAGCGCCAGCTCGAGGCTCTGACCGACCCAGTCGATGGCCTCGGCGCCGATGCGCAAGCCCACGTTGTTCCCTGCGAGCGCGAACTTGACGGCCGACTTGGCCTGAGCCGTGGCGAGATCCGTCGGGTTGAGTTCGATGGCGGTGATCGTCGCGTCCGCGAAGTCGTTGATCGTCTCGCCGACGTTGCGCAGCGTCTCGGCGCTCTGGCGAGTGAGCGCGGCGGAGAGGAGAAGGCCGTACGTCGAGTTGACGTCGTCGTACTTGGTGCGGTCCCACTCGTCGATGCCGTCCTGTAGCTCGTCGAGGTTGGCCTGCCGCAGCGCCGCCGCCGAGGCGATGGACTGCGTGAGGGCGGCGACGGCGCCGCTCCTCACGGAGGACTGCTCGGTGATGTTGCGCTCGATGGCGGCCGTGGACTCCAGGTGGATCTGGACGCGCTCATTGACGCTGCGAGAGAAGGCGTCAGCGCGCTCCTCGAAGAGCGAGGCCCGGTCGAGTTGGGCGGAGAGTTCGGCGCGCGCGATCTGCCCGTCGAGCGCGGCGCTCTTGACCGAGAGCAGCGCCGCGCCTGCCTCGGAGGCCGTGGCCGCCTCGGGCGGGTATCCCGCGAGGTCGGGCTCGCCCCTGGGCCATGAGACCCCACACAACTCGACGTCGACCTGACACTCGGGCTCGCCCTCGCGGAGGTCGTCCGGGGTGCAGCCGGTGGGGAGGCCACACATCTCGACGAGGTCCGCGCGCAGGTCCGCGATCTCGTTGTTGAGGCGGTTGCGGAGCTCCTCCTCGCTCAGGGCCTCGGCGACGGCGCGCTCGAGGACGCGGCCGACGGACTCCGCGGCGTCCTCGAGGTCCTCGAGGGCCTCGTCCTTGAGGTCTCCGAGCAGCGTGAGGTTGCCACGGGTGGGATCGAGCGAGGTCGAGACGGTGACCTCGGCGTCGCGGGCGTAAATGAGCTCGTCGAAGCTCATCGAGAGCTTGAGGAGCGCGCGCTGGAGCTCGGCGAAGCCGGCGGCGACGACGGCGCCCTGTGCCTCCTGGCCCGCGCGCAGGTTGAGGTTGGCGAAGACGCCGGTGAGGATGTAGAGGTCGCGCGCCTGGGCGGCGACGAAGTCGGCCTTGTCCTCGCGGTCTCGGCCGTCCTGAAGGAGCGTGTCCCAGCGGCGCGCGGCGAGCGTGGTCGCGTCGAGGGCGCCTCGGAAGGCCTGGGTCATGTCGAAGATGAGGGCGTCGCGGGCGAAGGTCGCGCCCTGGGAGCTGGTCTCTCGGGCGAGCACGGAGATGCCCGCGGCGTCGAACTGACCGCTCAACACGCCCAGGTGGGCGTCGAGGACGCCCGTGCGCCACTGCTCGAGGAGCTGCTCGTTGAGGTCACGCACCTGCGCGGTCACGACCGCGGGGTAGTCCTGAGACTGGAGCCACTGGAGGCGCGTGTCCGCGTCGGTCGCGAACGCCGCGAGCTGGAGCCCGAGGAAGGCCTCTCGGCTGGACTCGGCGTAGAGGTCGACCAGAGGCTCGGCCTCGGGCGCGTCGCCTGCGATGACGCGGTAGGCCGATGCGGTGAGCTGGCGGCCGCACAGGACCTGGTCACTGGGGCGGCACAACCCCTCATCACCCGCGGCGCACCTCGCCATGAACTCCGAGAAGCTCTCGCCGCCGATGCTGCCTCCCTCCAGGTAGGTCTTGATCTGGGACGAGGTCGTCTCGCCGACATCCAGCGCGGTCTGGGCGACCGCGAGCGCGCACGACGCGCGCGGCGGGGTCGGCCGACTCGAACTCGGCGAGCGTCGTGAGCGTGTCGCACGTCCACGTGACCGCGGCGTCGTCTGGCGACGCGATCGGGGCGACGGCGAGGTCGGCGTCCTCGCACGCATCGATCGGAGGTGACGGGAGCAGTTGGGGGTTGGCCACCGGGAGGTTCTGGGTGACGGAGACCTCGGAGAGCGCGGGCGCAGAGGTCAGGCGCTCGGTGTCGAGCGCGCCCTCGAAGATGACGTCCTCGAGGCGGATGACGCCCTGTCGCGTGACGACCTCGTAGAGGCCCTCGAAGCGGTCGCGGACCTCGCCGACGAGGCGGTCGCCGTCCTGGCGGAGCTGGAACCTCATCTCGCGGCGGATCTGGTCGGGTCCGGCGGACTCGATGATGCCGTCCTCGAGCTGGTAGCGGCCCTCGAAGCTGGCGACCCAGCTGTCGGTGAAGTCGTCCTTGGTGGCCTCGACGACGACCCAGTCCGGGGCGCCCTCGCCGCGCACGGGGCTGAAGAGGTTGGCGTCGTCGACCTCCACGCGCATGAGGACGCGGGTGGCATCGTCGAGCTGGGCGTCGGCGGGCTCCGTGATGAGCTGAAACTCGATGGGGAGGCCCGCGCCCCCGAACGCCTTGAGGTCGACCACGCCCCCGTAGGTCCCGGCGGCGGGTCTCGCAGGATGCAGCGCGACGAGCCAGCTCCCGAAGGGTGTCTCCACGTCCACGCGCACGAGGCTGGGGGTGGCGGAGTCAGGGCTCGCGAGCCCCGCGTCCAGCGGGATCACGAGCGAGCTCGTGCCACCGCTGGAGCGAAGCACGCGCTCGCCAGTCGTCTGATCATCGGAGCGGACGACGCGGTAGCTCGCGCCCTGAGCGGGGAGCTCACCGTCGAGTTCGACGACGAAGTTCACGCTCTGGGCGCCCTCTTCGATGAAGAAGATGGTCTCGACCTCGGACGACGGCGCCAGGTTCGGGAGCGCCTCGGAGGTCGCAGGGGCCGGCCCGTCGATGCCCGCGAGCAGGCCCGACGCGGCGGGGACGACGCAACGCCCCCGTGTGATGTCGCAGCTCTCGCCTGCGCCACACTCGGACTCCTCGATGCACTCGATGGCGCATGTGTTCTGGAAGCAGAACCGACCTCGTGCGCAGTCCAGATCGATCGCGCAGCCCGAGGTCGACGCGACGAGGTACGGCGACGGCGTCTCGGCCTGGACGCCATCGAGCGTCGCGAGCTCTCCTTCCGGTTCTCCGCACCCTCCACACGCCGACAACAACGCCGCGGTGACTGATAGAAGAGTCTGCAGACTCCTCACTGAGATTCGACATGTATGCATAATCGCCCTCCTCTGCTTCGATATTGAGATGGTGATGGTATCGAATTTCGCATGCCCTTCACAGGCTTGCGAACGCTTTACCCATCCCCAAGGTCGAGCGCGCCCGAAGACTCGGCGGCGCCAGCCTGGCAGGAGGGTCCAGAGCGCGTGCCTGGCTGTTGGTGTACGCGCTCACCAGGCGTCGCCATCGGGGAGCGGCTGGGCGTCGGGGGCTGTCTCTTATACACATCTCCGAGCCCACGAGACAGGCAGAAA
>CAJXPN010000639.1 GCA_913058025.1 uncultured Myxococcales bacterium
GAGATTTCTGCCTGTCTCGTGGGCTCGGAGATGTGTATAAGAGACAGCTACATGAGGGGAGGCAGGCTGCGCGACGAGGGGCCCGTGGCGCTCAGCGGCCTCTACCAGGGGTTCTCATTGGCGTTCAGCATGCGCTTTGGCCTGAGCCTCTGAGTGGACCCTACCGGGCCGGTGTTTAAAACATCCCGACCGGTCGGCGCGAGTACGCTCGGCCTTCGTTCATTGCAGATGAGAGGTGGTCAGAGATGCTCAGCGTCGGCGACAAGGTTGGAGCGTTCGAGGGAGAGAGTTCGACTGGGGAGCGGATCAAGCTCGACACGCTCAAGGGCAAGCCGTTCGTGGTGTTCTTCTACCCGAAGTCGTTCACCCCGGGCTGCACGATCGAGACGCGGTCGTTCGCCCAGCTCTACCCGTCCTTCAAGACGCTCGACGTCGAGCTCGTGGGGATCTCGATGGACAAGCTCAAGACGCAGTGCGACTTCGCCGAGAAGATGGGCGCGTCGTTCCCGATCGTGGCGGACCCGCGCGGCGAGGTCGCCGCGGCGTTCGGCGTGAAGAAGCGGCTGCTCCCGACCTACAAGCGCGTGACGTTCGTGATCGACGAGCAGGGCGTCGTGGAGAAGGTCATCCCGGTCGGCTTCGGCGTGGGCAAGCACCCCGAGGAGGTCCTCGAGTACCTCAGGTCGCGCGGCGCCTGAGCCTCTCGACGCGTCAAGGCTGCTCGAGGATCTGCACGCTCACGCGCGCCGGAGTTGCAGCGCCCTCGAACGTCACGTCGAGCTCGCACGCGCCGACGGCCTTGGCTTCGATGCCCAGCATCGTCCCCGGGACGATGTTCAGGGAGTCCGCCAGGTCTCTTGTTGCCTCATCCTCATCAGAGGTGACCGCGTCGCACACCAATGGTGTCAACGACGACACCGAGGTCACCGCGACGCTGCTGCACACGGCGTCCCGCTGGCGCGTGGGCGCGACCCTTATGGGCTGCCTGGAGGGGGGATTGTACTCGCCGTACTCTTCGTCCACGTAGATCGGATAGTGTTCATCGGTATCGCTCGCCGACGGGTAGAGCGGGATCGTCGTCGCGCCGTCGATGGACGAGGCGGCGATGACCTCAAGATCCAGGTCGTGTTCGCCCACGTTCAGCTCGAACGAGACGTCCCCCGACGCGTCTCCCGCTCGCAGATACATGCGAGGGCCCCAGACGCTGCCCCCGGAGCGCTCGAACGTGGCCCCTGTCAGCGTGCCTGGTTCGAGCGGGTCGTACCCCTCCCCGAAGAGGACGCGGCCTTCTGCGTTCATCGCCCTGAAGTCCAGGTGGATGGGGTATCCAGGAAGGTAGAGCGCCGAGCGCTCGCCGTCCCTTCTGTTGCAGGATGGCCAGATCTCGATCGCGTCGGGGACCACGACCTCGAATGTGAGCGTGTCCACCAATGTCTCACCCGTGATCTGGTTCGTGGCGGTGAATTCGATCTCGCTCGAGCCAAGGGAGGCACCCAGGAGTGACACGCTGGACGCGTCGACGTTCTGGACTGCCACGGCCAATGGATCGCTCGAAGTGACCGACACCAACTCCACCTCCTCTCCTGCCTCACCCGAGAGCCCATCCTCTGCCCTCATGTCCGTCGCGCTCAGGCGGAGCGTCGCGCCGATGGCGATCTCGTCACCCGCGCCGAAGCCCGACGTGCCAAATCGAAGCTGCCTGTCGTCACCCGAGATGCCGCACCCCAGGTTGAGGGCGAACAGAGACGTGGTGATTGCGCAGGTGTATCGTTTCATTTGCGTCGTGAGCATTCTCGCCTCTCCAGTCATGTCGTAGCGTGGTGCGACGCCACAAAGCATGCGCCGTGCCAGGCGCTCCCGAGCGCGCCGAGACGGTGACTTGCGCGCCGCTGGGAATCCCTACAGACTGACTATGCTTTAGAAGGTGCGGTGTCGTTCATCCAGCATCCGACACGAACGTCGGTGTGAGGCGAGGTATGTGCAGGCTCTTCGGTTTCCGCTCCGTCATCCCGAGCCAGGTCCACCGGAGCCTCCTGGGCGCCGAGAATGCGCTCGTGTGGCAGAGCAAGGTGCACTCGGACGGGTGGGGCGTGGCGTACTTCGTGGGGGGTTACCCGCACGTGATCAAGAGCGCCGCGACGGCGATGGAGGACGCGTTGTTCCGGCACGTCTCTGGGATCGTCTCGTCGCACACGGTGCTCGCGCACCTGCGCAAGGCCACGAAGGGGACGAACTCGCTCATCAACTCCCACCCGTTCCAGTACGGGAGCTGGGTGTTCGCGCACAACGGTGACATCCCCGGGTTCGAGGGCCTGCGCGGCGAGCTCGTGGCGCGTGTCCCGCCGGTGCTCCGGCGCTTCATCCTGGGCGACACGGACTCGGAGGTGATCTTCTACCTGCTCATGGGGCACTTGAGCCTGCGGCTGGGGGAGCAGGGGGGCACTCTTCACATGCGCGGCGTGTCGCTGGACGCCGTGGCCGAGGCGGTTCGTGACACGGTCGCCGAGGTGGAGGAGGTCACGGGTCGGGCGTGCGCCGAGGACGACGGCGGCGAGGAGCGTGGGCTGCTGCTCAGCTTCGTGCTCACGAACGGGGAGGTGATGCTCGCGCACCATGGAGGGAAGCCGCTGCGTTACTCCACCCACAAGGTGTGTTGCCCCGAGCGGGACGTGTGCCCGAGCTTCGCGGCGTGCTGTGAGGCGCCCTCGGGCGCCGGTGAGATCGTCAACCACATGATCTTCGCGAGCGAGGAGATCCAGGGGGAGAACGTCTGGACGGAGATGTCCCCCGGGCAAATCGTGGGCGTGGACGCGAGGATGCGCCTCCGCTCGTGGGGCGAGCGCCGCGCGCTCACCGCCGGCTGAGCGCGCTCAGCGCGGCGTCCTGCCTCGGCCGCCGCCCTCGCCGCCGCCTCTGTTGCGGCCGCCGCCGCGCCCCCCCGTGAACCGCTCGATCTCCTCCTCGCGCATCTTCTCGTAGGCCGCGGCCTGCTCCTCGTCCAGGCCCGGGACCGCCTCGGAGTCGGTCTGCTCGCGGATCGACGCGATCTTGGTGCGGATGTTCGCGAAGTCGCCGTCCTGACGCGCGGTTCGGAAGATGTCGCGGACCTGCTCGCGCTCGGACTCGAGCAGCGTCTTGAGCTCCTCGGTCTGCATCGACGAGAGCCCCGCCTTCTCGGCGAAGGCGTCGACCTGCTCGTTGGCGCGCTCCTCTCGCCTGGTCCGGCGCTCGTCACGGCGCTCGTCGCGCAGCGCGTCGACCTCGCGGCGCAGCGCCGCGCGCACCCGCTCCTGGACCTCGGGGTCCTCCGACTCGAGCGCGTCGACGACGGCGTCGGGTCGCACCGAGACGGCCACCGTCGTGGCGCCGGGCGTGCCTGTCGCAGCCCCTGGCTGGACCTCCACCGCGAACGAGCCGTCCCCTCCGGGGCGGAGCCGCCCGACCTCTCCCTCGAGCGCACGCAGCCTCCTGCGCATGCTCACGAGGTCGTCGCTCGAGTCGTCGCCGGCGGTGAATCCGTCCGACGACGCGTCCAGTGAGAGCGCGTCGACGCGCTCGGTCAGCGCGCCGATCTGTGCGCTCTGCGCCCACAACGCGCCGCCTCCTACGAGCAGGGTCAGCGCCCACGCTGCGCCGACCACGCCCAGGGTCTTCTTCGCCGAGTTCTCGCTCATGTCTTCTCCTTCTCCATCATCTGCCGACCTGCACGCGCGTTGAGACGTACCCTGGGCCGGGCATGTTCAGTCTCTTGGGTTACGTTGGGGTCGATTTCTGCCACGGACCACGACCCGCCCTCGCTCGACCTCGAGCGTGACCCGGCCCTCGCCCTCTCGCCTGT
>CAJXPN010000640.1 GCA_913058025.1 uncultured Myxococcales bacterium
CCTGTCTCGTGGGCTCGGAGATGTGTATAAGAGACAGAGCTCGACCTGGGCGGCGTGAACTTCGGAGACGACGCCGCCTCGTGGTTCGGCTCGTCCAACACGTGGAGCGGGCTCGAGCGGCTCTCGCTCGCCCGCAACACGTTCACCGCCTCGGGCCTCTGGGAGATCCTCGGGCGAGGCAACCTCTCGAGCCTGCGCTCCCTCGATGTCTCACACACACCGCTGGGCGCACGCGGGCTCTGGTCGATCGTCGGCTCGCCCGGTTTCGCCCTCCTCGAGGAGCTCTCCGCGGCGAACACGCGCGCGACCGACCTCGGCGTGGGCGCGTTCGCTCAGATCGCCTCCGGTTCGGCGCTGCGTCACCTCGACCTCGCCGCCAATGGCCTGACCGCCCGCAGCGCCGAGGCCCTCGTCGCCGCGCCCTTCGCGCGCGGCCTGGCCACGCTCGACCTGTCGGGGAACCCGATCGGTGACGAGGGCGCGCGCGCGCTCGCCGGCGCCCCCTCGTTCTTCGTCTCTCTTGAACTCAAGGGCGCCGGTATCGGCGACGCGGGGCTCGCCGCGCTCATGACCGCCGACGCGCTCCGGCTCGTCGAGACGCTGGACCTCTCCTACAACACCTGGTCCCACGAGGGCGCGGGCGCCCTCGGGCGAGCGCGCGTCATGGAGCGCCTGACGACGCTGCGCATCGAGGAGGTCGCGCTCGGCCCCCCCGAGAACCTCGTCGGGATGATCTGGTCTCCCAGCGCGCTGCACCTGACCCGGCTCGAGATGGACTGGGACCGCGTGGCCGTCGACGTCGAGGGCGACGCCGACTTCGACGACGACCCCGCCGCGCTCGCGCTCGCGCTCGCGGAGCTCCCCGCGCTCGGCGAGCGGGCCATCTCGTCGCCCTACATGAGCGCGCCGCTGCGCCGCCGCATCGCCGACTTCCTCGGCCGCGCGCTCGCCTCCTTGAGCAAGCCAAAGGTCGCCGAGCGCGTCCCCGAGGCGTTCCTCTACATCGCCGCGAGCTACCTGCGTGACCTGACCCGCAAGAACGACGAGCGCCTCGTCCGGCCGCTCCTCCACGCCCGCGGCGAGTCGCCTTGAGTCCCCGAGGCCAGGACTTGCGGGGGCCGCTCCCGCCAGCGCTCCTCCCTTGACGTCACGTGAACACACGGGCTAATTCAACGCCTTGCGGAACGAGGACCCGCGCGCCGCCCGGCGCGCCCATTCGAACTCATCAAGGAGCACATCATGAGGGGGACACTCTCTCGATCGTCACTGGCGTTGTTCGCGATCACTCTGTCGGCAGCATCAGGGTGCGCGTCACCGAGCACGCCGTTCAAGCCAGACAACCCGTACCCGACGCGCGCGGAGGTCGCCTCGATCGAGGCCGAGGAGCCGCCCGCGGCCGTCGAGATCGCAGCGAGCGGCCTGGTCGTCGACCGGTGGACGCTCCAGGGGCCGCTGCCCGAGACGATCGGCGCGACGCCTCGCGCCCCGCAGACCCCCCTCGAGACGCTCACCGCGGCGAGCACCGGCGGCGCCCAGATGACCGAGCAGCTTCGCTGCGTCGCCCGCGAGATCGGCCTCTTCCAGCTCGCCAACGGCGAGCTCCCCGCCCGCCACGTCGAGCGCTTCATCGTCGCCCGCTGCGGCGCGACCTCGTCCTACGTCTGGACGTCGACGATGACCTGGAAGAAGGGCTCGCCCGACGCCGTCGCCGACTACGCCAGGCTCGTCGCCGACGGCTCCGACGATCTGGCGAAGATGGCGAGCGGCATGGGCAGCGCCGTGAAGCACGCCCAGATCGGCGCCTGGATGAGCGAGGGCCCCGAGGCCGTCGTCGCGTTCTTCGTGGTGGGTCGCTCGAGCGTCGAGCTCGAGCCGACCTCGATCCTGCCCGGAGACGACGGCGAGGTCGTGCTCCGCGGCTCGGTGTACGATGGCGGCTACGCCGTCGGAGGCTTGATCACGCGCGGAGAGCGTGGCGCCGAGTCGTGCACGACGAACACCGCCGTGGAGATGCCCCGCTTCGAGATCAGCTGCCCCATCGACCCGACCGACGCCTCGGCCCGCTTCGAGCTCTCGCTCATGCGCAAACCTACCAGCGTCACGACGTCGCGGGTCCTCAGCCAGATGGTCTGGCCGGCGCGCGCGCCCGTCATGGAGTACGTCTCGCCCACGGGTATCCAGATCATCTCGGGGATGGACGTGAAGTCCAGAGCGGGGGAGTCGTCCTTCCCGCCCGAGTTCACCGCCATGGCCAACGTGCTGCGCGAGGCCGCGGGGCTCCCCGCCTTCGCGTACTCGCCCGGGCAGTCTGCCTCCCAGAAGAAGCTCACCCCTCACATCATCAGCGCGCTCAGCGGCGACGAAGCCCGCAGCGAGCAGATCATCCTCGCGGCGAGCGCGGGCTGGGCCGTCGAAGAGGGCAAGATCGTCGACAGCCACGTCTCCGTGAGCTTCACCAGCACGACCGACCCTCGCCAGCTCATGGGTGAGCTCGTCGACAGCCCGAGCGGCCGCCGCCTGCTCTACTCCGAAGGGGAGGGCGCGCTGGCGCTCGGCGTGCTCGCCGCGTCCGGCCGCAGCGCGATGCTCCTGAGCACCTACCAGTTCCTGCCCGACGCCTCCCACAAGGACCGCCTGAAGACCGTCCAGCGCACGATCAACCGCGCCCGTAAGCTCGCGGGCAAGCCCAAGATGAAGCGCTACAAGAACTTCTACGTCATCGCCGATCGCCTCGCCTCCAAGGTCGAGTCTGGCGAGCTCAACCCGCAGGAGGCCGCCGACTTCCTCGTCGACGACGTCATGTCCACGCTCAACCGAGGCGTGCGCTACCACATGAACCTCACGGGCAGCCTCGACGACTTCATCGTCCCCGAGTCGTTCTTGCTCGTCGACAAGCTGCACGCCGCGATCATGGTCGCGCCCTACAAGCCCGAGGGCTTCCCACACACGATGTACTTCATCACCGTGGTCTACCCGGACCTCGCCGCGGACGCGAGCGCCGCGCGCTCGAGCGACCCCTCCACGCCCGCCGCCCACCCCGCGGCGCCCGCGGCGCCCGCGGCGCCCGCGCTCACGCGCCAGGCCGTGCTCCGCTGAAGTCCTCGGCTCGCCCCCTGCCGGGGTGAGCCGGGGGCGACCCCGCGATCCCGAGCAACCGTGCGCCTCGGCGCGTCGAAGTTGACGGCCCGTTGCGCGTATTGCACACTCGGCCTATTCGTGTAAGACCACGAATTCCCGACGAACACGTACACACAGCGTGGGTCACCGGGCCTCCTTTGATTGAGGCCTGCGCTGACCTCTATAGCAAGGAGCTCGACCGATGAAGCCAACCATGGGACGCATCTTCGCGTTCGCCACCTCGATGCTGCTGATCGGCGCCGCCTGCACCGACGACCCCGGCGTCACGCCCGGTGAGACCAACAACGACCCTCGCCAGGGCGTGAACAACATCAACGTCGATCCGCCCGCGAACAGCGTGCTCCAGCACGTCGACCCGTGCAGCGCGGCGTCGCCGATTTGTTCGGACTCGCTCACCTTCGGCAGCGGCCGTCAGCTCAACGTCAAGCTCGTCGACGCCGACGGCGTCCCCGTCGACAACACCAACGTGCGTTTCGAGATCTCGGCGTCAGACGCCGAGGGCTCGATCCTCACGTCGGCCAACGCGGGCACGAACGCCGAGGGCATCGCCACGACGAACATGACGGTCGGCAACGACGCCGGCAGCGTCGAGGTCCTCGTCTCCACGGCCGACGCCAACGTCATGCCCGTTCGCTTCGTCATCGCGGTCAGCCCCAAGGGTCAGTCCAGCTACACCGTTCAGTTCGAGAAGG
>CAJXPN010000641.1 GCA_913058025.1 uncultured Myxococcales bacterium
CGAGATTTCTGCCTGTCTCGTGGGCTCGGAGATGTGTATAAGAGACAGTCCTGGAGCAGGGCAGGGGGGTCGACGCCGACCTCTCCGCAGCCCTCGACCTCTACGACTCCGCGTGTCGCGGCGGTGAGCCCCTCGCGTGCTCGAACCTCGGGCTCGCCGTCGCCGCCGGGCGAGCGGGAGAACCCGAGCCGGCCCGGGCCCTCGAACTCTACGCCCGCTCCTGCGACTCCGGCGCCATGATCGGCTGCAACAACCTCGCCTTCGCGCTCGAGCGCGGCGCTGGCACCCTCAAGGACATGCGGCGCGCGCGCGACCTCTACGACGTGGCCTGTCAACGCGGCCACGTTCGCTCGTGCACCCGGCTCTCCTGGCTCCTCGCTCAGGGCTGCGGTGTCCGCAGGCAGGAGACCTGTGAGGAGGTCGTCTCCTCCGAGATCGAGGTCGTCGAGCTCATGGGCCGACGGTGCGCCTCCGCCTCCGACCCACGCGTCTGCACCGCCTACGGCGCCTACCTCGAAATCGGCAGGTTCGTCGAACGTGACCTCGACGGCGCGCGCGCGCTTCTCACGTGCGTGCGACTCCGAGCTCGGGTGGGGCTGCGCGAGCCTCGCGCTCTCGCTCCGCCGAGACGTCGAGCGAGGCCAGGACGAGTTCGCGCCTCGCGTCCTCGAACTCCACGAGCGCGCCTGCGCGCTCGGGTTCCTCCGGTCCTGCCGCGACGCGGGCTCCACGCTCCTCAACGGCGCCGGCGTCCCCCGCGACGCCCCCAGAGGGCTCGAGCTCGTCCGCCGCGCGTGTGCCTCCGGCGCCCGCGCGCTCTCTACACGTGAGCCCCATCATGCCGATCGCCGAGCAGGACCGCCGACTCATCGTCGCGCTCTCACACAGCCTCGAAGCAGTCTCGTCCATCGACTTCGCCGACTACACGCGCCCGTGGGTCGAGTCCGCGCTCGGGCTCCTCGAGATGGCCTCCGACGAGTTCTCCAAGTTCGTCGAGCAGGAGGACGTCGAGGAGCTCGAGGCCCACGAGGCCCTCACCGGCCTTCGTCAGAGCCGCGCCGACCTCGACCAGGCGTTCTCACAGGCCGTGAGCGCCCTGGACATCGAGCTCGGCGAGCGCAAGCTCGCCGGCGAACTCTCCCGCCAGGACGTCGCGCTCGCGCACATGCTCAACCGCTTCCATGGCGGCGAGTTCGAGTCGCTCCGCGACGGCGCGGCGCTCGCCCAGGCGCGCGCCGCCGCCGACTTCTTCGGCGGCGGCCACCCCGAGATCTGCGCGCGCGTCCTCGACGCGGCCAACGCCATGGACGAGGCGAGGCGATCGGCGGCCACCGAGGGCGCCGAGGCCGTCGAGGCCTACGCCGAACTCGTCGACGCGCGCAGCGTCGCGCGCGTCTGCTACCTCACCGCCCGCGACCTCGTCAGCGCGGCCCTGCGCTTCGAGGGCCGCGACGACGACCTCGACGTCGCCGTCCCGCCCATCAACGAGGTCCTCCCCCACGGCGTGTGATCCCCGCGGCCGCATGGCCGCTCACCCGCCTGCTCCTGCGCGCCCGCCTCTACGGCGCTGTGTTACCCTCTCGGCTCCGAACCACACCCTCCCGGGGACCCGCATGGAAAAGAAGAAAGGCATCTCCATCCTGACAGTGCTCGGGGGCTGCGGCTGCCTCCTCCTGCTCTCCGCGCTCGCCGTGGCTGGCGCCGCGACGTGGAGCGGCTATTGGGTCTACTCGAACGCCAGCGAGCTCGTGGAGTCCGGTGAGAGCTACGCCCGCCAGGGTGCCGACCGCGTCAAGAACGAGGCGAAGTCCAGGCTCGACACGTTCGACCTCGCCGACTGGGACGACGCCCCCTTGACGCTCGCAGACGTCGACTCGCACGTCGCCTTCATGAGCGCGTGGCAATCCTCGCCCGCCGCGAAGGCCGTCGAGTCCGGCGTCGACGACCTCAAGAAGTCCGCCGGCAACGAGGACCCTGGCGCCATGGACACCCTCCGCTCCCTCAACTCCATGCGGAAGGTCACCACCGGGCACCACGAGCTCCAACAGCTCTACGATACCCTCGCAGCCAAGCACGGCGGCGGCGGCGCCGTCATGTCCCGCTACTTCCGCGTCGTGGCCGTCGCCTCCGCCGCCCATGACCTCGGCGCGTCCATGAAGCAGGGCGCCCACTCCGACGCCGTCGCCGCCGCGCTCGTCACGCGCCGGCCCGAGTTCGTCACGCTCCACGACTCCTGGATCGCGCTCCACCGGCGCAGCTTCGAGCGCGTCGTGGCGGTCACGAAGGGAGGCAAGGTCGACCCGCCCAACCCCGCCGAGGCCACCGCCGACGCCACGGTCCAGAAGGCCTACCTCGACACGCCTGGGACGCTCCTGCTCGGCCGCATCCCCAACACCTCCCTCGAAACCTGGAAGGCCCTGAAACCCGATACCCGTGAGCTCCTCGCCACGCGCTACGCCAGGGTCCCCCTCTCGGGCTTCTCCGTCCTCGTCCCCGACGCGCTGACCGACCTCCATGGGATCGCCCGCGCCCTCCTCAACGTCGAGCTCGCCCGCGTCCAGGCGGAGGTAGGCCTCCAATGAGACGCCTCACGTTGCTCGCGCTCTTGTCGCTCACGTCCCTCGCCTGCGGCCCGACCCCTCCCACCGTCTCGGGCCTCGGCCCCGACGAGCCCTGCACCTCCGACTCCCAGTGCCAGGGCGGCCTGGAGTGCTACGCGGCCCTGTGCGACTTCACCCGATGCGACGACGCCCCCGCGCCTCAGGACCACTGCGGACGCCGCCTCGATGTCCCCGCCGCCATCGCGCGTTGCGACGGCGGCGAGTGCGTCGTCGAGCGCGCCGCGCCTGGCGAGTCGTGCGCCCTCGACGACGAGTGCACCTTCGGCTCGGCGTGTGCCCGCTCCACCTGCACGCCGACCTGCCGCGTCGACGCCTCCTGCCCCGACCCCTACACGCGCTGCCTCCCTCGCTCCGACACCCCCGGCGACGTCAGCCTGTGCCAGGAGGTCCCAACCTGTGACCTCGCCCAGAGCCCCCTCGCGTTCTGCGCCGAGGCGCTCTCGCTCGAGCCCGGCCTCGTCACCTGCGAGGCGTCCTCGTGCCGCGCCCTCACCCCTCCAGGAGAACTCGACGAGCCGTGCTCTCCCGACTTCGGCTGCGTTGCTCCCCTCTCATGCGTGATGGACGTGTGCTCCGAGCCAGGAGAGCAGGGTGATGCGTGCTTCGAAGACCTCGACTGCGACGTCGCCTCGATCTGCCTCGATCGGCTCTGCGTCCGCGGCTGCGGCGGCGGCTGCGCGGACGGTGAAGAGTGCTTCCCGCGCCCCGGCGACTCCATCGGCTACTGCGCCACCATCGACCCCGACGACTGCAACTCCTACCCCGATCCCGAGGCGAGGTGCGTCGAGCTCTCGTCGGCACCCTCGGTCTGTACGAATGAAGGCACCTGCGTGCCCATCAGGAGCTTCGACTTCGTCCGCCTCTCCTTCGCCGGAGACCGCGCCGAAGACTGCGAATCTCGAGAGCTCGCTGGCCTGGCCGCGCCAGGACCACACCTCACCGGCGTCGAGTTCCTTCGCGATGATGGGGCGATCGCCGCTCTCGCCATGGTCACCTCACGCACCGACGACGGCGACGCCAACGACTTCACCTCCTTCGACCTCTCCAGGATCGACCCCGACGGCACTCTGCTCACGTACGACGCAGCCGGATGCCCCAACCTCGACGACGGCGTGGCCCTGAACCAGCGCGTCCTCTCCATGGGGTGCGGCCTCGCGACCGTCGACTTCGTCCCCATCGACGGACAGCGCCTTCCGGTCTCCACGGA
>CAJXPN010000642.1 GCA_913058025.1 uncultured Myxococcales bacterium
GGGCCGTCGCCGGGGATCGTGCCCACGCGCACCTTCGCCATGGCCTTCGCGCTCGGCTTCGCGCCGACCACGTGGGCCTCGATCTCGCAGACCCCGTACGACAGCCCCTTCACGTCCACGAACTCGTCCCAGACCTCGACGGAGCAGATCGTGGGCGTCAGGCTCTTCGCCGCGATGGGCGGGACATCGCCACACAGCGAGCGGCCGCCGTGGGTCATGTCGAAGCTGATGAAGTTCTCGTACCCGACCAGCGTGATCGCGCCCTCGTCGAACTCCGAGACGCGCAGGCCATCGATCGTGGACGGCTCGATGGTCTCGAAGGTCAGCGTCCGCTTCGACAGCGGCGAGGAGAGCGCGTAGGTGCGCGCGCCCTCCTCGAAGTCCACGCGCACCGAGTAGCCGTCGGTGACGTTGCGCACCTGGCCTCCCGTCATCTTCAGCGGCAGCGGCCCCACGCCCGTGAGCAGCTCGTTCCGGTCGGAGTAGCGCCAGTACTCCACGTCCACGCCGCGCGAACCCGCCAGGTAGACCGCGGACTCGTCGCCCGTGCACCCGTGCGAGAGCTCGACGCGCGCGGTCTTGGCCACGCGCATCCTCACGAAGTCACCGACTCCGCCGGCAGCCTCCTCGTCCCCCTTCACGGGAGCCGCGAACACCGCGAAGCGAGTGCTCCCGACGCCCACGCCCTTGACCTCGAAGATGTCCTTGAAGGAATCGCCCATCTCGATGACCGTCGAGTCCGCGGAGCGCAGCTTCTCGACCTCGAGCTCGGCGCCCCGGTCGCCCACGCGCTCGACGCGCATCTCCAGCGTCGCGCCCTCGGCGATCGGCTTGTTGAAGTCCTCGTGCTCGTCCCACGACTCGTACACGAACACGAGCTCGCCGCGCTCACCCGTGTGGCGCGACTCGCACGCGAACGAACCGAGCGCGCATACGCACAGCGCCGCTGCCCGAACCCCAAGCGATGATCTCTGCGTCAGTCGCATCTCTTCCCCGTGTCCCTGATGTGCATGAGTCCTGTAGGGACTCTAGAGAGACGGATCCGCCGCGTCCAGCCGCCAACGCTCAGGCCTCCTCGACCTCGGGCTTCTCGTCGGGTGGCTCGGCGATGCGAGACACCACCGCCAACGAGGCGACGCTGAGGACGAAGAAGCCGAGCGTGATCGGCAGCATCGTGCCGTCGAACCGGCTGCCGATGAAGCCGCCGATCATCGCCGCGAGCACGGTCTGGGACGCGCTCATGATCGAGTTCGCGATGCCCGCGACGTGCTTGAGGTTCTGCATCGCCAGCGCGTTGATGTTCCCGAACATGAACCCCATGCAGAAGAGCGTCACGCCGAGGTAGGCGACCGTGGCGAACAGCGGCGGCAGCTCGCCGAGCTGGAGCACGACCATCAGAAAGACGAACGAGGACGACGACAACGCGACGAGCGCGCGCGTGGTCATCCAGACCATCCCGCGGGACTCGACCCACCTCGCGTTCAGGAACGAGGACACGCCCATGGGCAACGCGAGCCCGCCGAACGCGAGCGGGAACGCCTCCCCCAGACCATACTGGACCTGAAAGAGCTGCTGCGCCGAGACCAGGTAGCCCACGAACGCGCCGAAGATCAGACCCGCGGTGAGCGTGTACCCGCGCGCCGGTCCGTCCCTCACGGTCTCCTTCGCGCCGTCGAGGAGCGAGGCGAACGACAGCGCCCTCCGGTTCTCCCGGGACAGCGTCTCCGGCGCCCGCAGCGCGAACCACGTCACCGCCACGCCCGCGAGCAGGATCATCACCGTGAAGATGTCACGCCACGTGCCGACCTTCAGGATGAGCTGGCCGAGCATCGGCGCGAGCGCTGGCACGAGCAGAAAGACCATCATGATCGAGGACATGATGCGCGCCATCATCCTGCCGTCGAAGCGGTCCCGGATCATCGCCAGCGGCACCACGCGCGACGCCGCCGCGCCGAACCCCTGTAGGAGCCTCCCCGCGAGCATCACCTCGAGCGAGCCCGCGAACCTCGAGATCACGCACCCCACCAGGAAGATCAGCACGCCCGCGTACAGCGCGGGCTTGCGCCCCCGGATGTCCGAGAGCGGCCCGAAGACCACCAGCCCGAGCCCCATCCCCGCGAAGATCGACGTGATCACGATCTGGGCGTCGTTGGCCTGCTGGATACCCAGGCTCACGCTCATCTGGCCCAGCGCCGGCAGCATCGCGTCGATCGACAGCGCCACGAACGACATCAACAGCGCCATCAACGCGACGAACTCACCTTGCCTCATCTCGACTCCTCGAACGGGACGCACCCGCGGCCTCACGATTCGATGTCGCGAGCGCCAGGAGCCGATGTAACCTAGACACCGAAACCGCACTCCGGGCACACCATGAAGATCACCTCCATCGCGCCGGTCGTCCTGGCCTGCCTCATCGGGTGCTCCCGCGAGCAGCCCCCTCGCACACCAGCGCCGCCGCGGGCGTCGGCGCGCGACGCCACCGCAGACCCAGGGGCACCCCAGAGAGCGGACGCCGGTGGCGACGCGCTAACAGACGCATTGCCAGACGCATTGCCAGGCGCTCAGCCGCTCGACGCCGCCGCGCTCGCGCGCGTCCGGGACGAGCTCCTCGAGCGCGCGACCCCTCGAAGCGGCGAGCCGCTCGACCTCACGCGCGCCGACCGTGCGTCCATTTGCGACGAGGCCGAGGTCGACGTGAAGCGAGCGCGCACGGACTCCAAGGAGGACACCGAGCGAACGCACCGCGTCCGCCTCCGAGCCCTCGACGCACCCTGGCGCTGCACCGCCCTGCTCCTCGACGTGCTCGACCGACCCGAGACCTACGCCCTCGAGGAGCTGCTCGCGGCGCTCACCACATTGCGGAGAGCGTCCCACCGCGACGACATCTCGCGCGCACTCACGCCCCAGGAGGACGCGCGCGTCACGTCCGACGCGATCGCGCTGCTCGCCCACGAGAACAAGACCATCCGGCGCGCCGCCGCCGCCGCGCTCTCGCACAGGGGCGGCGGCGAGGACGCGCTGCGCGCGGCGATCCTCACCGAAGCGGACGTCTACGCGCGCGAGACGATGGAGGCCACGCTCGCGCGCAAGGCCGCAGGGCGCTGACACGAACAGCGCGCGCGGCGAGGCTCAGAGCCCGCCGTCCTCGATGAGGTGCTTCGGGTTGGTCGGGTCGAGCGCGGCCTTGGCGGCCTCCTCGCGGCGCTCGCTGTAGCGGTCCACGAGGAAACCCTTCAGATCGCGCGTCAGGACCGTGAACTTGAAGAGCTCCTCCATCACGTCGACCACGCGGTCGCGGTAGGGGGAGTCCTTCATGGTGCCGTCGCCGTGGAACTCCATGTACGCCTTGGGGACCGACGACTGGTTCGGGATCGTGAGCATCCGCATCCAGCGGCCGAGCAGCCTGAGCGTGTTCACGACGTTGAAGGACTGCGACCCGCCGCAGACCTGCATCACCGCGAGCGTGCGCCCCTGAGTCGGGCGGACCGCGCCCATCGACAGCGGGATCCAGTCGATCTGGTTCTTGAACACGCCGGTGATCGCGCCGTGCATCTCGGGGGACGACCACACGTGCCCCTCCGACCACAGCGACAGCTCACGGAGCTCCTGGACCTTCGGGTGGTCGTCGAGATCGGGCCCCTTGATCGGCAGCCCCGTCGGGTCGAAGAACCTCACCTCGGCGCCCATCCCCTCGAGGACTCGCCCCGCCTCCTCGGCGAGCAGCCGGCTGTAGGAGGTCTCTCGCAGCGAGCCGTAGAGCATCAGGATGCGCGCTGTCTCTTATACACATCTCCGAGCCCACGAGACAGGCAGAAATCTCG
>CAJXPN010000643.1 GCA_913058025.1 uncultured Myxococcales bacterium
GTCGTCGCCCTCGCGAACGCTCTCGCCGCCTCGCACGCGTCGCCCAGCCCGCCGTGGACGATCCTGCCCTTGGTGATCGCGGCCATCGGCGCGCGCCTGTCCCTCGGGTGCTCGTCCAGGATCCTGTCGAGGTACCCGAGCGCCTCCCGGGGGTTGTTCGTGAGGCGCATGGCGTCCGCGGCGAGGAAGAGCTCCTCGACGTCGCCCAGGTCGACCTGGCCGGCGAGGAGCTCCGCGGCCGCGCCGTAGTCTCCAGCCCTCGCCCGCGACTTCCACGCGCCGTCACGCTTCGGCTTGCGCTTCGGGCGCCGCGTCTCGTCGCGCGCGCGCTCGCCAGGCGTCGGCGCGACCTCTGCTCCGGCGAGCGCGGCCTCCTCCGGCGCGACCTCTGCTCCGGCGGGCTCGACCTCGACCGGCTCTGGCTCCGCGAGGGGCGCCGCGGACGCGAACGCAGCGCGCTCGCCTCGCCCCAACCTCACCGGCTCCGCGGACGGCGCCCCGGCGTTCGACACGCTCACGACGCCGTGGAGCACGTTCACCTCGACCTCGGCGCCACGACGCGTGACCTCGAAGCCCGTGCCGAGGACGCGAACGGTCACGCCCCCGGCGAGCACCACGAAGTCTCGCGCCCGATCCGGGGTGACCTCGAACCGCGCCGACCCCTCCTCCAGGCGCACCACCACGCGCTCGTCGCTCGCCTCCTCCAGGTGGCAGCAACCCGACGAAGGCGTGGCATCAAGCGCCCACACGCGCGTGCCATCCGCGAAGCGCATCACGGGCTCACCCGTGACGCCTGCCACCACGGCGTCGCCGGCCTGGGGTGGCGACCACGCCACCCCTCCCGACGCAGCCCAGACACCCAGCGCGACCACGAGCGCCACCGCGCACGCGCCCGTGACGGCGCGGCGCCTGCGGCGCTGCCCGGCGCGCGCGTACACGTCGTCGAGCGACGGGAGCGAGACCGCCCCGGCCACGCCGCGCGCGAGCACCTCGCGCGAGCGCTCGACGTCGTCTCTTCTCAAGGGTTCACCGTTCATCTCAACCCTCCTCCGTCAGGAGGTCGTTGGCGCGCTTGATGCGCCGCTTGGCCGTGGCGAGGGAGCACCCACACGCCTCGGCCACGTCCGCGAGGCTCTCGCCGCTCAGGTACCTGAGCGACCACGCCACGCGATCCTTCGTCGCGACCTTCTCGAGCCTCGCGAAGAGCTGCTTGAGCAGCACCTCGTCCTCGGCCGCGCCGCCCGAGACCGCCTCGAACGTCAGCTCGGGAACCAACCCGAAGGTCACCATCATCTTCCTCTTCCTCACGAGCTTGTAGCAGTGGCGCGAGGCGGTGGTCCTGAGCCACGCCTTGAGCATCCTCGGGTCCTTGATCCGCTGGCGATGCTCGAACGCCCTCGCGAACACCTCCTGCACGACCTCGCCCGCGAGGTCCGGATCTCCCATGATGTTCAGGCCGATCCGGGCCACGTACGGAGACCACCGGCGGTACGCCGCGGCGAAGCCGTCGGGCGTCCCGAGGTCGAAGACCTCGGACACATCCTCCGCTCCCGCTCCGTCCGGCTGAACCAACCGGAGATGTGACCGCTGTGCGTTGCCCACGTCTCGCTCTTCACCCATGCGTCACGTCGTCACGTCCGATGCGAACCAGTCTTCACGATCTCAAGAGCCCGCGACATCGAAAACGGCTCACGCCAGCGCGACGAGAGGAGATCCGAGTGAGCCGTTTTCCGCGCGAGGCGCTCTGGAGTCATGGAGACCACCGCACCCTCGGAGCCAATGAGATGACCGCCAAACGCTGGACCCGCATGATCCTCACGTCCGCCATCTCACTGGCCGCGGCGAGCTGCACCAACGGCGAGGTGTCCACGGAGGACCTCGACGTCGGTCAGGACACCCGCGAGCGCGGCGCAGACGCCGCCACCACGCGCGACGCGGCCTCCTCGACCGACCCGGGCGACCCGCGCGACGCTGGCCCCACCGTGGACGCATCGGCGCCCGACGCGACCCCCCGGCTGGACGCCTCGGGCGACGCGGGCGAGGAGCCCGGAGACGCGGACACCGCCGGCGACCTCGTCCCAGTGTTCGTCGCGCAGGGCCACGTCGGCCGCACGACGATCTCGTGCGACGACGGGCAGACCTGGATCGCCGACCGCGCCTTCGACTCGGAAGGACACCCGCTCGCATGCGGGCAGACGCAGGCCGTGCAGTGTTACGAGACAGGCTGCGACTTCGTGAACGACGGGACCTGCGAGAACCGGGCCTCCTGCGACTGCGACCACCACCCGGGCGCGGGCCGGGGCGTGACCTGGGGTGACGGCTGGTTCGTGACGACGTGGGGGTGGGGGCCGGCTGGCGGCCTGATGCGCAGCCGCGACGCCATCACCTGGGAGATGGTCCACGGGGGCACCACCTTCGCGGGCGTGGTCTTCGGGAACGGACGCTTCGTCACCGGCGGCCGAAGGCCGCTCGTCTCATCGGACTCCGGCGCGACCTGGTCGAACCTGGGCGACGCCGACATCCGCACGGCCGCTGGTGAGACCGTCCACAACCCTCGATCGCTGGGCTTCGCCGAGGGCGTCTTCGTCCTCACCGGCTCGTCGGGCGACAGCTCCGGCATGGTCGTCTCCACCGACGGCGCAACCTGGACCCGACCCGACCCCCTCCCCGACGCGTGCTCCCAGAGCGTCCGCGGCGCGGGCGCCGTCGGCGCCCGCGGCGCCATCGTCCTCCTCACCGGCGACGGCGACGCCTGCGTCTCGACCGACCAGGGCGCCTCCTTCCAACACGCCATGGGCGCCGGGACCTTCGACACCGGCGTCGTCCATGACGGCGAGGCCTTCCTCGCGTGGGGTGACAGGAAGCGGTGGCGCAGCACCGACGGGCTCACGTGGACCTCCGAGGACACCTCCCCGCCGCTCTCTCTCGCGTCGGTCGCGCGCCACCCAGACACGGGCACGCTCGTCGCGTCCAACCGCGGCTGGAAGCAGTGGTACGACGCGCAGCGGTTCTACCGCTCGACCGACGGCGGCCTCACCTGGGACGAGCTCTCCGAGGGCTCGTACACCGGATCCCACCCGATCCGCGCCATCGGCGTGGGCTGGGCGCCCGCCAGCCAGGCGTGCCCTGCCCCACAGGGGCGATGAGGTGACACGACACGACTCACATCCCGTCGAGCCAGGGCGCCGGCGGGCGCACCCACTCCGCCGAGATCGGGACCTCGGACGGGTCGACCCCGAGCTGACCGTTCGGGTTGTTCCCCACGCAACGCGGCGCGCCGTCGCGCGCGATGAGGCACGTGTGGAAGCGGCCGACGTCGAGCGCCTGGATCCCATCGAAGGGCAGCTTCCCAGGCGGCGAGACCTTCCCCGCCTCGGCGCCCAGGCCGAGGAGGTTGTCGATGTTCAGCCCCCAACACCACGCGCCACCGACGGCCGAGAGCCCGCACGTGGCGAACGCGTTCGCCACGAAGCGCGACACGGGGAGCCCGAGCTGGACGCGAGCGGGCGCGTACGTCACGGAGCCCTCGACGCCGAAGCGCCCCTCCTCACCGTTGCCCCAACAGTAGAGCTCGTCGGCGTCCGTGGAGGCGCACGAATGCGCGACCCCGCTGAACAACCCCGACCAAACACGACCCACCGGCGCAAAGACCTCGACCGGAAGCTTGTGCTGGATGGGCTCCGGGCTCCCCGCGCCGACCTGGCCCTGCGAGTTGCGGCCCCAACACCACAGCGCGCCAGACGCCAGGAGCGCGCAGCTGAAGCCGTCCCCCACCTGTCTCTTATACACATCTGACGCTGCCGACGATCTACTCTGTG
>CAJXPN010000644.1 GCA_913058025.1 uncultured Myxococcales bacterium
TACGAGATTTCTGCCTGTCTCGTGGGCTCGGAGATGTGTATAAGAGACAGCGCGCCGACCACGCAGACCTCGTCGACGCAGATCTGATCGGCGTAGCACTGCGCGTCGGAGTCGCAGGGCGCCGAGGATGGCGTGAGGCACCCGGCTCCAAGAAGGAGCGAGAGCGCGGAGACGAGCGAGCGTCGGGAGTGAAGCACGGGCGTGGCCTGGGCGCGTTCGTCGGGGAGGTCGAGGCGAAGCGGACGCGCAGAGTGTAGCCGCCGGCTGGCCTCGAGGCCAGCCGGCGGCTCAACGGGAGCGCTGGCGACGCGATCGAAACGCGCCCAAAACGTATGCGTCTAGACATTCGAGCCATGGTAAAATGGCGCGACGATTCGTCGCACTCGTGGCAGCCTTGGTATGTGAGGCGCACTGGAGCACGACACGTCATATCGTATCGTATCGATGGCGGGCCTTGACCCACACGACTTCATTTACGAACCAAGACCCAAAGACAATGAACCACAAAAAAATAGCCGTCTCGACACTATTCTTGGCCGGATGCACGACGTTCAGCCCCCTCCTCGGCGGAGGGGCATCTCACGCGCCGACGACGGAGTCGCAATGGAGCAAAATGGAGGCTCTGGCAGGATCGACCGAAGGAGAGATCGCGGCGGGGCCCACACGCATCAAAGGAAACGCCTCCTACCTATCCCACAATCTAAGAGTGGACACGAACACATGCTACAACCTCAAACTCTATTGGTCATTTGACGCTGCAGCCGCCGTCACCATCGGTTTCGTCCCTGATGAAGTCACGGGTCAGACACCCAACGATAACCTCGCGGGGCGACAGGAAAAATTCGACACCTCCGGCTCCTCAATGAGCTATTGCGCCGACCGCCCAGGCGAAGCCGTGTTCACCGTTTCTGCGATCACCACGGGCGGCTACGTCAACACCAATGAGCTCCTCGAATACGTCTTCGTGGTCACCCAAGAGGTCGAGACGCCAGAACAGACGGTGTCACGTCGGGAGGATGAGGCCGCTCGCTCCACAGCAGCACAACAAAAGATCGACAGCAACGTGGAGAGCGCCAGACAGGAAGAGGAGCGCGCTCGCAAAAATGCAGAACGCCACTGTTCGGGGTGTCAAGCCGTCTATCTGACGTGTCTCGGCAATGGCGAAAGTGAGTTCACGTGCGTGAAGAAGTTCGAGGAGTGCACGGGCTCGCTCAAAGGCAGCTTGGCTCAAGAAACCGCGGGGAGTTGTCGCCGCCCTTGAGTGTGGAGGGCCAGCGACGGGTTCGAGGCGCGCCGGGAGCGCGGTTCACCTGAGCGAGACACCTCTCATGTAACCTGCTCGCTGTGGCGCGAAGGTCTCGAGGCCCCTGTCCTTGCGACGCTCGCTCTTGATGAATGCGCTCAGGTCATCGAGGCCCTTTTCGAAGCCCACCTCTGGAGGCCCGCTCCCAAAAACGTTCAACGAGGCGATCGTGACAGGAGGGAGCTTGTTCGTCCCGTTGAGGTTGGCTTTGTCGGGACCGTACTTCCAGCTGTCCTCCCTTTGGAAGACAACGGAGGCCGTCACGGTGGCGACGTCTTCGAGGCTCATGCCTTTCTTTGACGCCATGCCAGCGAGCATCGTGAGGTCGAGCGCTCCCATCTCCGATGAGCTCTTCAAGAAGGCGTCGAACTCGTCCTTCGAGAAGTTCTTGCCCACGTTCTTCATCGAAACCTCGACCTTCACGTCGAGGTTGGCATCGTTGGCGTCCACACCGATGACGACCTCCGCCTTGAACTCGGCGTCCAGGAAGCGTGGAGGGCTCGTGAGCTCCATGGTGCCAGAAGCCCCCCAACCCCCCTTGAGGTTGGCGTCGCCTCCGATGATCGTCTCGACCTGACGGATCTGCTCCATCCCCATGTCTACCCCGAGGCCCTGCACGACATCGGAGAACCGCCCATCTGCATCGCCCAGGTCGAAGCCTAGCGAGCTCAGCCCCGCAGCGAGGTTCGCCCCGGAGTTCAGTGAGATCTTGACCTTCGCCCCGAGCTCGCCCGCCGAGGTTCGCCCGATGCCCATCTCTGCGGTGGCTCTCCACGCCTCCACCTCGGCTTCGGCCACTCCGATGTCGCCCCCTGCGTCCACCCCCACGGAGAACGAGCCCGTGGCGGACTCCAACCTCACCCCCACGCCGTCTTTCATGACCTGTCGTGTGGCTTCGCCGCCCTCCATGTCACCCGAAGCGACACGGCTGGCGAGGTCGAGAGCTTGCGACATGTCGCCAGGCTCGAACTCCACGACGAGCTCCTCTCGGGTGCTCACCACCCCGTCGACGCTCGCGCCCTTCCCCAACGCCTCGGCCCCGAAGCCTGCCCCGACCTTGGCGCTTCGAGACATCGACAGCTGGTACTTCAACGGGTCGTCGTCGACGCACTTGATGGACGCCTTGAAGGATGCGCCGATCTTGCCGCCAATCTCCAGGTGCGCGCTCACGCCGAGCGCGAGCCCGATCTCCCTCTCCTCCCCCTTCACCATCCCATCCGCGATTCCATTGACCGTCACCGCCATCAGGAACGACTCGAACTTCTTGGGCGCGCTGACCACCAAGCCCTGGAGAGCCTCGCTCGTATCAGCCAGCGCCTTCGCGCCGGAGGTGAGCGAGATGGAAGAGAGGTCGTTCAACAACCCCGCTCCCTGTGCGAACTCACGCAGCGCCGGGTCGACGAGCTTGTCGACGACCTCCTGACGGCACCCCTCTGCGTACTGAACGCTCTCATCGAGGAAGCCGTTGAGGTCACGCAGCGCCTCGTCAAGATCCTCCTCTGCGCCATCCACGGCGCGCTGTGCGTCCTCCACGGCGCCATTGATCAGCGTGGCGATGCCCCGGCCGATGGCCTCCGGATCGCCAGCCTCGAGGGCTCTCCCCACGCCGTCTACGACGTGACCCGCCATCTCGCGAGCCACGGCGACCTGTTCGTCCGAGTAGCCCAATGACTTGAAGCCCTCCTCGACCCGATCGGACACCGGGGTCTCGAGGAACGCCCTGATCACCTCGGAGCGAACACTCGGGCTCGATGCGAACTCGGAGGCGCTTTCCATCGCGTTGGTGAACGCCTCGGCGGTCCTGGACGCGCCATCGACGATGGAGGACTTCGCTGCGGTGATCTTCCTGTCCGCCGTCGCCCCCAACTCCTTGAGCGTGTCGTAGCCGCCCTGCCCCACCTCGATCGCCTCGTCGCCGAACTCGGCCGCGTCCGCGACGAGACCCTTGGCGCCCTCCTTGATCTCCTCTGCGCCCGACTTGATCGCGTCCGCCGCGGTCTGCGCGGCGTCACCCACCATGTCCGACGCGCCGTCGATGAAACCTCCGGCCGCGTCATTCAACGCGCCCATGAAACCGCCGCCGCCGCCAATCTTGTCCGCCATCCGTCTGCCCTCTCGCCGTGTAGTGAAGTGATCCGAAGGGATCGTGCACGGGAGGGTTTTCGACCGGAGCGGGCTCGGCGTTGCGTGGCGAGGAGACATTTCTCGAAGGAGTTGCCCCCTCGCTCACGCGGAGGCGCCCCTAGCGGACGTGGAGGCTGGCGGCGCCGACGTGGACGTTGTTGACGGCGACGTCGAAGCGGTAGATCCCGCGGGGGTCGCCCTCGACGAACGTCCAGGCGTGGTCGATGACGCCGTGGGCGGGGACGTACGTCTTGCTGATGGTGACGGCGCTGGCGCGGTCGCCGGCGACCGTGGTGTCGGGGGTCACGCCCCAGCTCTTCGCCGGGCTCGGGAGCTTGACGCTGTCTCTTATACACATCTCCGAGCCCACGAGACAGGCAGAAATCTCG
>CAJXPN010000645.1 GCA_913058025.1 uncultured Myxococcales bacterium
GGCTCGGAGATGTGTATAAGAGACAGCCCTTTGATTTCATGAACATGATCACCTCACCGCTGCTCGAAGAAGTCGACCATGTCGCCCCTCGCCCTGACCGACTCGGGGTCGAGCGGGTCGAAGAGGAACGCGTGGTTCGAGATCTGCGGGGTGTACTCCCGGAACGGCACGCCCATCCGCTCGCTGAGCAGGCGCGTGCCTTCGTTTGGGACGACGGAGTCGCCGCGCGCCATCTGCAGCATCACGCGCTTGATCGGCGTCTGCTTCGTCTGCCCGTCGACCGGGTCGACGTAGTCGAGCGGCTCTCGGATCGCCCGGTAGGCGATGTTGAGAGGGTCGACGGGATCGAGGATCCAGCGGATGGCGTTCTCGAAGTCGAAGTAGTCGTCGCCCGAGCGGGAGGTGATGCCGCGCCGCTCGAGCGCGTCGTCGAAGAGCGAGGAGAACGCGCCCGAGTTCTCCACGATGTCGAAGAGCGAGCCGCCCGGGACGTTGAGCACGTAGGTGCCGATCGTGGGCTCGACGGTCGCGAGCACCGCGCCCAGGATCCCGCCCAGGCTCATCCCGAGGTAGACGACGTCGTCGCCGTCGAGCACGTAGCCGCCGCTCGCCTTGGCCCAGTCCGCGCCACGCACGACCCGCACGAGCTGGCTGATGTCCATGACCGACTGGATGAAGTGGTCGCGTGACGCCGCGATGTGCTCCAGGTCGATGAACGGCGTCCCGCTCGTGACGGGGTAGGTCGGCCCGTCCGCGAACACGCCCCTTATGCGCTCGAGGTCCCCGCGCTCACCGGCCGGCCCCACGCACACACCCTGCGGGTTGCACGCGTAGTCGTCCACGCAGTCGAGGTCCTGGAGGCACACCGAGCGCTCGCCGTGGTAGGGCAGGTCGACCGAGATCGTCGCCCAGCCCGCGCGCGCGAGCGTGTTCGCGACCAGGTAGGTCAGCTCACGGCTCGTCAGCAGGCCGTGCCCGAAGACGACCGTCTTCACGGGCTCGCCGGGGGTCGCGGACTCGGGGATCGTCAGGACGAAGTCCGCCAGCCCGAGCTCCGATGAGCCGTCCTCGTAGAACGCGCGCGTCGTGGGGTCGAGGTGGTCCAGGATCGCGATCTGGCCAGTCACGATCGTGCGCACCCGCGAGAGCACGAACGGCAGCCCGCGCTCAAGCGGCGTCTTCTCCAACGCGTTCACGAGCCCCGTGGGCACGTCCTGCTCGTACACGCGCGCCCTGTAGTCCATCAGGAAGCTCGACGCCGACGCCGTGCGGAACGGCACGACCGCGGCGACCTCGCTGCGAGGTATGCCCTCGCGCTCGAGCGCCTCGAGCACGGCCTGGGTGTCCCGCCGCGCGGGCTCGAGCGTCGTGGCCGTGGAGTCCCCGATCGAGCTGATCTCGCTCTCGCCCGACGCCGACACGAGCGGCGCGCTCACCCCCAACAGCGCGCCCACCGGCTGCGCCGTCAGGCGCTCTCCGGCGGCGGTCACGCCGCGCGTGGCCACGTAGACGTACTGGGCGCCCGCGTCGAACGCGAGCCGCGGCCTCGCCCAGAACGTCACGCCGTCGTCGAGCACCCCACGCTCCAGGTCCGTGTGCTCGCGGACCTCTCCACCCTCGAGCACCTTGAACACGCGCACGCCTCGCTCGAGCGAGGACGCGTCCACGGGCGCCGTCGCCTCCATGACCACGGCCGCCGAGGACGCGAAGCCGTCGTACTCCTGGAGCTTCGCCTTGAACTGGAGCTCCTCCTCGTCGTCCTCCGGGTCCACGGGCAGCGAGACCAGCCCCGTCTCGCGGTCGAGGAGCAGGTCGTTGGGCGTCGGGATCTTGCCCAGGTTCGGGTCGAACCAGACCGACGGGCGGCCCGTCACCCGGAACCGCCCGAGCGTGGCGATCTGCTCACGTGGCACCCCGTAGCGCCCCATCAGCGCGTAGAGGCCCTCGTAGCCCAGCCGGACGTCCTCGAGCGCGCGCGCGGTCTCCTCGCGCTCGGCGCGCGTGTCGCCGGGGAGCGCGTCGACGTGCTCGGTCAGCGGCTGCCCCGCCCGGATCAGGTAGAACGCCGCGTCCGCGACCACGTCCTCGCCCTGCGCCCCGCGGGCGCCGCTCTCATACCCCCAGAGGCCGTACACGTACGACTCGCCCCCCTCGAGCGCGGGCTCCTCGCCGGGGGCCTCGGCGGACTCGGGCGTCACCACGATCGCGCCGGCCTCGGCGTCGTAGCGCGCGTCGACGCGCAGCCGCGCGCCGTCGGACTCGCGCGCGAGCACCACCGTGCCCGCGAGCGTGACGTCGTCGACCGGCCCGCTCACGGGGATCGAGACCGTCGACGTCACAGGCCAGCCGTCGAGGCTGTTGAGGTAGCCGCGGAACTCACGATCGGCCGGTGACGTAACGTCATCGATGGGGAGCCCGAGCTGACCCGTCGCGGGGTCCCTGAGCAGGTCCGTCGGCGTGGGCACCACGCCCGAGGACGGGTCCCACACCGCGCGCACCGCCGGCTCGTAGGGCTGCTGCGGGAGCTCCTCGGCCCCGCAACCCCACGCCAACGCGCACGCCAACGCGCACGCCAGGGCCCACACACCTCTCAACGAATCCCGCACCACGGCTCCTCCTCTCACTCGTCCACGTCGCGCCTACACCCTGCGGCTATCACACTGAACTGTCTAGGGATTTCACCCGACATCGCGCGCGCCCGCGCGAGGCACCGCCTCGAAACATGACTCACGAATCACCCCAAGTCCGCACACTTGTTCATAAAACGAACGTGAAAGAGAAGCCGCACTCGGCTACATTGACACCCGTTTCTACATGACCAGACCGATCCACGCGGCGCCCGGCGCGCCAGCACGATGAGGAAGCACCGACATGGGTAAGTTCAAGAAGCTCGAGAAGTATTCGTCCTGGCGCAAGATCGCGATGGGCATCTGGAACGGCCCTGGCGATCCGACGATCTACGGCTTCGAGGAGTTCCGCATGGACGACATCCTGGAGTTCTTCGACGAGATCCAGGCCGCCACGACCACGACGATCAAGCCGATGCACGCCGCCGTCCACGCCTGCGCGCAGACGATGACCGAGAACCCCGACCTCAACGTCGCGATCATCAACGGGCGCTGCATGAAGCGCCCCAGCGTCGACATCTTCTGCCAGGTCGCCGTCCCAGGTAAGACCGCGTCCGAAGGGGACCTCTCGGGCGTGAAGCTGCGCAACGTCGACGGGATGGACATCGTCGAGATCGCCCGCGCGCTGCGCGGCCGCGCCAGGAAGGTCCGCGCGGGCACGGACGAGGAGATCGAGCGCCAGAAGTCCACCATCGACCGCATCCCCCGGCTGCTGATGCGCAACGCCATGCGCGCCATGGAGTTCCTGACCTGGAACGTCCCCGTCGACTTGAAGAAGGCGGGCCTGCCCGACGACCCGTTCGGCTCCGCCATGGTGAGCTCCCTGGCCACCTACGGCATGCAAAACGGCTTCGCCCCGCTCATCCCCTCCAGCCGCACCCCGATCCTGCTCGTACCCGGCGCGATCTACGACGCCGTCATGCCGCACAACGGTGAGCCCAAGGTCTGCAAGGCCATGCAGCTCACGCTCACCTGCGACCACCGTGCCTTCGACGGCCTCCAGCTCAGCTACCTCAGCAACATCGTCCAGGCGACCTACAACGACTTCCAGAGCGTCTTCCCCACCGCCGACGCCCTCGCCAAGCACCACCCCGACGGCGAGGAGGCCGGCCTCGCCGCCCTCGCCGCGCACCGCGCCGCGCGCGACGGCGCCGCGCGTGACGGCGCCTCGGCCGCGGCCGAG
>CAJXPN010000646.1 GCA_913058025.1 uncultured Myxococcales bacterium
GACCCCCAGGGCCTCGGGTATCGCGACGTCGACCCGTTGGACGGGTCGCCCACGGGCGTGCAGTCGTTGGCGTGGGCCGGGGCTCCCCACAACACGCCCAGGAAAGGCATCACGGACAGCGCGAGCTTGCGTCTCATGGGGACCTCGAGCGGGTGACGTGGACGCGTTCATGTCTATCATGACCCGCGAGGCGCGCTCAAAGGCAGGGCCCTCGACGGCGCGACGCCCAGACGTGAAGAGCCCCGAGGTGGCACGCGCTGCGTGCACCTCGGGGCTCTTCGTGTGCGAACTCGGGCGATGTCAGGCGGACGCGCCGAGGTGGCTCTTGAGGCGAGCGCGGCTGGCTTCGTCGAAGTGGACGAAGCCTGCGGCGATCTCGCGGAGCGCGTGCACGGGCTCCTTGTTGCCCGACATGAAGACGCGCTCGGAACCCTTGCGAATCTCGCGCGCTCGCGCCGTCGCCATCATCACGAGCGCGAAGCGGTTCTCGACGTGCTCCAGGCAATCCTCAACGGTCACTCGCGCCATATCGACCCTCTCTCGCTGTTCATGTCGTTCATCCTCACACACCCTCTCGGCGCGCGAAGTGGGCAGACATACCCCTACGGACCGCCCGCGTCAAGGAACCAGGGCGCGCTGAGAGCGCACATGGAGCGCTCAGGGGCGCCGGGTCACTCCCCCAGCGTGAACGTGCACACGTCGTTGGTGCAGAGCCACTTGTTGTCGGGGCTGTCGTATCCGCAGCAATCCGAGTCCTGCGAGCAAGGCTTGTTGCCCGCCACGCAACACACCGTCTCGCCCGCAGCGTTCCCGTTGCCCGAGCACGACTGGCGATCGTCGCAGCAGTTCGATGGGTTGTTGCCCGAGTTGCACCCGGTGCGCCCCGACTCGATGCACGCGTTCTGCTCACACTTCGCGTCCTCACACGTCGCGTTCGAGCCGCACGCGTTGCCTTCGATGACCCGCGCTCCGTTCTCGATCGAGCACGTCCTCACGGTGTTCCCGTCGCACTTCGGGTAGCCGCTGCAGTCGTCTCCGCCACCGCCGCCGCCAGACTCCGAATATCCGCACGTCGACTTGAGCGTATCGGGCTCGGCGACGGTGGTGCATGGGACCGACTCGAGGCACGAGACGTACGCCTCGGTCTGCGACCCTGCGCAGTAGTCGCTCTGGCACGCGTTCGCGGCCGGTCCCTGCTCTGCGCCGCATGAGATCGCCTTGTCGATGCAGCGCGACACGCACTCGACGTCTGCGCCGCCGCCGCCTTCGCCGCCGTCGCCGCCCACGGGGCCACACGCCACGGCGCACGCCAGCGCGGCGAGCCAGGGTGACCAGAGGGCGCGGGCGACGCGGCGAGGGGCGGGGGAGGTGTGAGGGCGCTCGAGGTCGTGTGTGTGGATCTTCATCGTCGTGCTCCTGTAGGGCCAGCCAATCTGGACATCTGATGGTTCCACTCTAGAAACGGCGACGTGGGCCACGCCAGAGACTCCTCCTCACACTTCCTCACACACCCTCACACCTCGCGCGGCGCGGTCATCTGGACGGGGCCGGAGAGCCTGTACGACTGCCCCGCGCTCAACACGACCCCGTCCAGGCCGAGCCCACGCAGCCTGTAGATGCACGTGTAGAGCCTGCCGAGGACGCGGTCGTCGCGCACCTCGACCTCGGGCCAAACCTTCTCGAAGAGCTCCCACGACCCCACGGGGTCGGGGTGGGACGCGTGCAGCGTCTGGAGCAGCGCGCGCGCGTTCGCGCGGCGACGCAGGTCCACCCACTCACGACCGTCCATCGACACACGCCAGAACCCCTCCTCGGCGTGGAGCGCCCAGCAGCGCGGGCGGGCCAACCCGAGGATGTCGGACTCGAGCACGTTCAGGCCCTCCTCCATGGCGCGCGCCTCGTCGCCCGACGCGCCGCCGAGCAGCGCGAAGAGATCTGCGGACAGGATCATCGAGGAGACGTACTCGGGGAGATCGTGAGACTCCGGCGCGAGGACGTGAGACAGCATCCTCATCGCACACACGCTCGTCGGGTCCCCGCTCTTGAGGACGAGCTCGAGCGCGGCCGTCACAGCCACGAGCGCCTCCTGCCTCGGCTCCTTCAGCGCCGCCACGACCGCCTCGAGCACCACGAGCCTGAACTCGGCGTTGAACGTGTCTCGCGCCCACATCTGCTCGCGAAGCTGCGCGCAACCGCTCACCACGTCTTCGTAACGACCCAGCGCGAGCGCCATGGTCAACTCGACGCTCCATGCGTTGAACGAATGGACCATCATGCCACTCTCCATGGCCCGCTCGCGCACCCGACGCATGTGCCCCATCGCCCGGGTGTACTCCCGCAGGCTCATGTAGGTCGTCCCGAGACCAGACCCGATGGAGAGTTCGATCTGGGGCTCTCGTAGCTGCTGCCGGTTCAGCTCGTAGGCCTCCTCGAAGAACCTCAGCGCCTGCCGCGGGGTCCCTCGCACCAGCGCCAACGACCCCATCCCCTGTAACGTCATGCATATCCCGCGCGCGAACGTGTCACGCCGCGCGATCGCCAGCCCCTCCTCCAGGTAGACCTCGGCCTTGTCGAGCCCGCCGAGCTCCGCGTAGAGCTTGGCCGCGTTGTAGTTGCAGTAGACCCGCTGGAGGGGCGCCATCGTCATCGCACCGAGATCACGCCAAGTGGCCTCGCTCGCGTCCATGTGGCGGTAGACGTGCTGCCAACGTCCCAGGAAGATCATCGCCCAGGTTCTCGTCTCCTGGCCCTCGGCGAGCTCGATCGCGCGCTGGAGGTAGTACCCGATCTCCTGGAAACGGCTGCTCATCATGAACGGCGCAACGAGCGTGAGCGCGGCGCGCGCCCATTGCTCCCCATCCATACCCTCACTCAGCGCCTCCTCGACCACCACCGACAGCTCGAGCAGTCGGGCCTCTCCGCCCCGCACGCTCGACGCCCTCATCCGATCGTTGAGCAGGATCGCCTCTCGGACCGCCCTCTCCATCTCGTCGTTCATCACACTCTCGCTTTCGATCACGCGCCACGGACGCGGCGAACACCTCGCCGGTCCGGGATGGACGGGGTCGCCTCGACGCGATTCACGACGGCGCCCTCTCATACACCGCAGCGAGCGGCCGCGCGGCGCGCCAACCTACACCGCGGCTCGCCGAGAGGCACCTCGCCCGACGCCTTACACGGCCCACCGGACCGCCGAAATGCGCCCCCGACCGCCTTGAACGGGCGCCCTCGGTTGAGTTACATTGGGCACGCGTCAGGACGCATCACGCCATGAAAACCAGGGGAGACACCGACATGAACACACGCAAGAACGACCACCCCATGTCGAGGACCTCCACGCGCCGCGGCCGGATCGTGTGCGCGGTGAGCTGCGCGCTCATGACGCTGGCGCCCGCGGTCGCATTCGCCCAGGACGATTCGGGCCTGAACGATATCAGCAGGGTTCCCTCCGCGGGCACGATCCTGTTCGCCATATTCTTGCTCTTCACGGTCGGGCGCTGGCTGGGCCGGGTGATCCTCGAGCAGATCAACTGACTCCCGCCAGGGTTCGGCGACGGCCGCGCCGCCAACTCGCCAAGCGTCAGGTGACGCGCTATCGTGTGCGCGGCCTCGACCGCTTCACGCACGCCCCGCCACACACGACGCACCGACACGATGGCATCCCTGATCCTCGCCGCGCTCATTCTCGGGTGCTTCGTCATGTCGAGCATGCTCCTGCTCCCGCTCGGGCTGCCGCCGCAGGTCGACATCATCCTGTCTCTTATACACATCTCCGAGCCCACGAGACAGGCAGAAATCTCG
>CAJXPN010000647.1 GCA_913058025.1 uncultured Myxococcales bacterium
GTAGACCGCGGCGCCGCCGCCGTCCTCGTAGTCGCCCACGCGGGCTCGACCGACGCCGGTGTGAGTCGGGGTGATCCGCTGGGCCTCGGTCCGCGCCCCTCCGATCAGCGCGAAGACACACACTGCCCCCGACTCCTGGCCCGAGGTGCCCCCACTCGGCGCGGAGACGACCAGGGTGTCGCCACCCAAAGCGACGTCGGTGCCTAACCTGAAGCTGGCGCCGTTGACGGAGGGCTCGTTGTAGCCGCCGAGGAGGCCATCGCAGCCAGCCTCGAAGACCTCGGCGCAGCGTTCCGCGCCAGCGTCGGAGTCTGCATCACCCGGCATTCCGGGCGCGTCCGAGGCGTCCGGCCAGTCCGTCATGCGCGGGACGCACGTCCCGAAGAACAGATCGTGTCGCCTCGAAGCCGGAGGCAGAGACACACTCGACGCTCTCACTCAGGCACCCCGCCCCGAAGCTCACGCAACCGAACAACGCGACCGCGACCGCCCATGAGGTCTTCAACGCGCCACAATCATGCATCCTATACGATCAGAAGAATTGCTGAGCGCCGAAGCTGAAGCCCGCGCCGCCGACGTTGACCAGAGGGACGGCGTAATCGAAGCGCGCCACGAACCCGTAGACACGCGGAAGGATGAGACGGATGCCGCCGCCGACGCTCGCGGCGTCGACCCGCGCGAACGTCCCCACGCCGTCTCCCGCCGAGCCCGCGTCCACGAACGCGATCGGCTGGACGACGACCCAGGGGTTCGCCACCGGCGCGACCCGGTATTCAGCGTTCACGGACCAGTACTGCTGGCCGCGGAAGCTCGAGTCCCGGTAGCCGCGCACGCGATCGAGGCCGCCGAGGTAGTAGAGGTGCTGGATCGCGGTCGCGTTGGTCGTCGCGACCCTGGCGCGGAACGCGAGGTTGCCGTTCCAGGGGATGCGCTTGTACGCGCGGCCGATCGCCTCGAGCTGCGTGAAGCGCAGCGTCGCGCCGATGACGGGGTCGGAGTGGCCGAGGAACGCCGAGACGTCCCAGCCGTCGTAGTAGAAGTCGTCCCGGTTGACGCGGCCGAGCCTGGCCACGGCGCGCGCGATGACGGCGCGGTTGGACTCGGGCGCGCCGCCGAAGTTCGTCGCCTGGGCCTGCGCGACCGGGTCGGACAGGAGGTCGAGCGAGAACGAGTCGGACATGATCTCGAGCGTGCCGCCCAACCGGAGCCACCGCGAGAACTCACGCTCGGCGCGCAGCACCGCGATCAAACGGTTGAGGAGGAACCCTCCCTGCACGTCGCCAGCCGTCGAGTAGAACGTGCGCAGCCGGGTGTAGCTCCAGAGGTCCACGCCCACGCGCCAGAACGAGTCGAGGAACCTCGGGTCTCGCGCCCAGAGCACGAACGAATTCGCCGCGCCGTCGGACTTGAGGAAGTTCTCCGAGCGCCCCAACCTCCCGTACTGGAACCCGAGCTCGAGGTAGCGACCGAACGCGTTCACGTCGTAGACCGACGCGCGCAGGCTCGTGAGGTCGCCGCCCTGTGAGAACGAGAACCCGGGCATGAGCGTCCAGCGCTCGTCGACGGTGATCTGGAGGACGCGCCCCGGGACCTTCGGGTCCTGCGCGGGCACCACGCCGTCGGGTCCCGCCACGAGCTGGGTGACGAGCGCGTAGCTCACCTCACGAAACAGCCCGAGGTTGCGCAGCCTCGTCATGCTCTCCTCGACCTGGCGCATCGACGCCACGCCTCCCTCGGAGAACAACAACTCACGCAACACGACCGAGCGGTGTGTGCGGAACATGCCCTCGATCTGGACAGCGTCCACGCGCACGGTGAAGCACCCCTGAGCGCGCGGATCGTCCAGGCATTCCTCGGGCTCGCTCTCGGCGAGCGAGGAGTCTCCCGGCGGCGGCGGCGGGGTGCCAGGGAGGAGGTCCTCCTCCTGAGCCCACGCGAGAGACGCGAACGACAGCGACGCGCAAAGCAGCGCGGATGTGGCGACGGCTCGTCTCAACTCGACTCCTCCTCGAACCCGAACGCGGCGACCTTTCGTATCAGGTTCCGCCTGCTGACGCCCAGCGTGCGAGCAGCCTGGGTCTTGTTCCAACCGTTCTCGCGCAGCGTGTCCAGGATCATCTGGCGCTCCAGCCGGTCGACGGCGTCCGGCAGCGACATGTCCGTGAGCTGAAACAGGCTCGTCTCCTCCGGGGCATCACGGACGCGCGCAGACAACGCCCCCGCCCCCAGCGGGCCGACCCCTGGGTTCATGATCACGAGCCGCTCGATCTCGTTCTCGAGCTCTCGCACGTTCCCCGGCCACGTGTGCGCCTTCAACGCGTCTACGCACCCGTCGGACAGCGACCTCGCCTCGAGACCGTGACGCCACGCCGCCTTCGAGGCGAAGTGACGCGCCAACGTCGGGATGTCGGACGGCCGCTCCCGCAGCGCAGGCACCTGCAACGTGATGACCGCGACCCGGTAGTAGAGGTCCTGACGGAAGGAGCCCTCGCGGACCATCTCTCGGACGTCCCGGTTCGTCGCGCACACAACCCGCGCGTCCGAGATCACACGCTGCGACGCGCCCACGGGGAGGAACGTCCCCTCCTGGAGCACGCGCAGGAGCTTCGACTGGAGCGAGACCTCCATCTCCCCAATCTCGTCCAGGAAGAAGGTCCCCCCATCGGCCGACGTGAACAGCCCCTCTCGATCCTTGTGCGCGCCAGAGAACGCGCCTCGCTTGTGCCCGAAGAGCTCGCTCTCCATGAGGTTGGCGGGGATCGCCGCGCAGTTCTGCACGACGAAGGAGCCCGCGCGCCGCCTGCTCCTTCGATGGAGCCCGCTGGCCACGAGCTCCTTGCCCGTCCCGTTCTCACCCAGGATGAGCACGGTCGCGTCGCTGCGCGCCGCGCGCTCCATCATCGCGAAGAGCCGACGCATCGGCGAGCTCGTCCCGAGCATACCGCAGTAAGTCTCGCCAACCTCGACGCCGCCGCCCAGGCGCTCGACCTCTCGTAACCTGCGCTCGATCGCGTCGCGGATCGCCTCGAGCAAGCCCGCGAGCGTGAACTCCTCGACCTCTCTGAGCGTGGGGACCTCGTCGAACGTCTCGTCCGCGAGCTCGTCGCCGACGCCGCCCTCGGAGAGCGCCCGTCGTAGCTGGATACCAGGGGCAGCGCCGCCCGAGCTTCGGAGAAAGCCCGTGCCCCACACGTGCCCCACGACCCCTACGCCCGGAGCCCTCACCGCCACCCGCACCGCGGCGAGCCCGGGCCACCCTGCGTCCACGTGCTCGGGCTCACCGCGCGCGCCCGCGGACTCGGCGGAGGTGACCGCGCGCGACGTGTGCGTCGGCTCGCGCGGCGTGAACGCCGCGTCGCCCATTCGGCGCCACAGCGCGCGCGACGTCTTCTCGTCGGCGTCGTCCAGCTCGACCCACTCGCCGTCCGCCGCCACGGCAGCCACCCACACCCCCATCCCTCGCCGGATGGTGGACGCGATCGCTCTGACCTCCGGCCTCGCCGCGATGTCGTACCAGTCGACGTTCATCATGTTCCGCAGCGACCATTCGCAAGGGTTGGATCAACCCTCGAATTCCTACCACACCCCACGCGTGGGCTCCAACTCGGGGCCTCTCGGTAACAGGGCAATCGCACTCCTCATGACTCAGCACTTCAGGCGGTTCTTGGGGAGAGGGTTCGCGTATCCGAAACCAACTGGGGGTGGAACTGCGACACGGTCCCCCAGTTGCGTTTGCTTCGCGCGGTTCTGTCACCGCTCACTTCGTTCGGGTTCCCGATCATTCACTTCGTGAACTA
>CAJXPN010000648.1 GCA_913058025.1 uncultured Myxococcales bacterium
GTCGGCAGCGTCAGATGTGTATAAGAGACAGTGCCGATCTACGCGGAGGCGTCGATCCGCGAGCTCGACGTCCTGCTCATCAACGCGGGGAAGCGCGGGTTCCTCGTGAAGATGACGCCCGAGGACCTCGAGCGTGTGGCCTCGCCGGTGTGGGTGGAGGCGGCCGCGCCGAGGGCGCCGGGCTGAGGCGGCCTCGTCTGGTCCGCATCGCTGTCATTAGTGGGAGGCGTTTGGTATGAACCTCGTATCGTGAAGACGTATATCGAGGCGAGGTGAGTGATGGCGAAGGTGTTGGTGGTCGAGGACAACAACACGCTGCGCGAGGGGATCGTGCAGGTGCTCAAGCGGATGGGCCACGACGTGACCTCCGCGGCGAACGGGAAGCTGGGGCTGGAGGCGTGGAGGGCGTCGAAGCCCGACCTCGTGCTCACGGACTTGAAGATGGACCAGGTCGACGGGATGACCGTGCTGCGCACGATCCGCGAGGAGGACCCGGAGGCGCTGGTCATGATCGTGACGGCGTTCGGGAGCATCGAGCGCGCGGTCGACGCGATGAAGGAGGGGGCGTTCGACTTCATCCCGAAGCCGTTCCCGCCGGATCTGCTGCGGACGAAGGTGTCGAAGGCGCTGGAGGTGCGCGACGAGCGCCGCGAGGCCGCGAAGCTGCGCGGTGAGAACGAGATGCTGCGCCGGGACGTGGCGGCCGGGTACGACGGGGCGTCGATCGTGGGGAGCTCGGAGCCGATGCGCCGGGTGTTCACGATGGTCGACAAGGTCGGGCGGACGGACTCGACGGTGCATGTGTTCGGCGAGTCGGGGACGGGCAAGGAGCTCGTGGCGCGGGCGATCCACGACAGCTCGACGAGGGCGTCTGGGCCCTTCGTGAAGGTGAACTGCTCGGCGCTGGCGGAGACGCTGCTCGAGTCCGAGCTGTTCGGCCACGAGAAGGGCTCGTTCACGGGGGCGATGGCGCGCCGGATGGGGCGGTTCGAGCTGGCCGACGGGGGGACGCTGTTCCTCGACGAGATCGGGGACATCGGCGCGACGACCCAGCTGAAGCTGCTGCGCGTGTTGCAGGAGCGGGAGTTCGAGCGGGTCGGAGGATCGGAGACCGTGAGCGTGGACGTGCGCGTGGTGACGGCGACGAACAAGGACCTGAAGGTCGAGGTGGAGGAGGGGCGGTTCAGGGAGGACCTGTTCTACAGGCTCCACATCATCCCGATGACGCTGCCGGCGCTGCGCGAGCGGACCTCGGACATCCCGGAGCTCGCCAGGCACTTCGTGGAGAAGCTCGCCACGCGCACGCGCAGCAGCGTGACGGGCGTGGGCGACGAGGCGATGGGCGCGTTGATGGCTTACGGTTGGCCGGGGAACGTGCGCGAGCTGGAGAACGTGATCGAGAGGGCGATGGTGTTCGCCGAGGGCGAGAAGATCGCGCTCGAGGATCTGCCGCCGGTGGTCTCGGGGGGCGCGCGCCGCGGGGACGTGTTGGACATCCCGCGCGGGGAGCGGTCGCTGCCCGAGATCCTCGAGGATCTCGAGCGCCAGCTCATCCTGCGCGCCTACCGCGAGGCCAAGGGCGTGAAGACGGAGACGGCGCGCCTGCTCGGGATCAAGCCGAGCGCGCTGTACTACAAGCTGGACAAGTACGAGGTGACCGAGGAGGCGCTGGGGTAGGGGTGGACGCAAGGTTCTGCGTCGTCCGACCAAACCGCCGCCTCGACCACCCCTTGACCACCTCGGCGACCCCGGCTAGGTTCACTGACACTGATTCATTGGCCCTGTCGTTCACCTCCGCGCGTGAAGAAAGGCCTTTGTTTGCATAGTTTTGGGTGGGTGTAGGGTGACTGAATGAATGCTCATTCATTTTCGGTTGTGCCCACGTTGTGCCTTGAGTATAGAGGTTAGGTGCCCCGCGAGGTGCGCACGCGCGTCGCTGTGCGTCGTGTGCGTGTGATGTCTTCGAAGACGAAGGCGCGCGGCCCGAGGGGAGGCTTGAAGACGACCCGAATCCAAGGCAGGTGCTTGATGAGCGGCGACCACAGAGATCTACTCAAGGGATACGGAATCGAGGTGGAGGAGATCGCGCGCAACGCGGCTCCTGCGGCGCTCTACGAGCACGCGCTCCTCTACGACGAGGGCGCGGCGATCTCGTCGATGGGCGCGCTGATCTCGATGTCCGGAGAGAAGACGGGGCGCACGCCCAAGGACAAGCGCATGGTCGACGAGGAGTCGACGCGCGAGGACATCTGGTGGGGTGACATCAACATCAAGCTGCCGAAGGCGTCGTACCTCGAGAACAAGTCGAGGGCGGTGGCGTTCCTGAACGGTCGGAAGCGGCTGTACGTGATGGACGGGTACGCGGGCTGGGACCCGGCGCACCAGCTCAAGGTGCGCGTGATCTGCGCGCGGCCCTACCACGCGTTGTTCATGAACAACATGCTCATCAGGCCGACGGCCGAGCAGCTCGCCGACTTCGGTGAGCCGGACTACGTGATCTACAACGCGGGCCAGGAGAAGGCGGACCCGTCGGTCGAGGGCGTGACCTCGGAGTCGAGCGTGTCGCTGTCGCTGGAGGACGGCGAGGTCGTGATCCTGGGGACACAGTACGCCGGCGAGATGAAGAAGGGCGTGTTCACGATCATGCATTACCTGATGCCCAAGCGCGGCGTGCTCTCGATGCACTGCTCGTGCAACGTGGGCGACGACGACGACGTGGCGGTGTTCTTCGGCCTGAGCGGCACGGGCAAGACGACGCTGTCGGCCGACCCCGAGCGCCACCTCATCGGCGACGACGAGCACTGCTGGACCGACGACGGCGTCTTCAATATCGAGGGCGGCTGCTACGCCAAGACGATCGACCTGTCGGCCGAGAACGAGCCCGAGATCTACGGCGCGATCCGCTTCGGCTCGGTGCTCGAGAACGTGGTCTACGACGAGGCGACGCGGGACGTGGACTGGTCGGACGTGTCGATCACGCAGAACACGCGTACGTCGTACCCGATCGAGTACATCCCGAACGCGAAGATCCCGTGCGTGACGGTGCACCCCAAGAACATCATCCTGCTGACGTGCGACGCGTTCGGCGTGCTGCCCCCGGTGAGCAAGCTCACGCCGGAGCAGGCGATGTACCACTTCATCAGCGGCTACACGGCCAAGGTCGCCGGCACCGAGATGGGCGTGACCGAGCCCAAGGCGACGTTCTCGGCGTGCTTCGGCGCGGCGTTCCTCGTGTGGCACCCGACCAAGTACGCCGAGCTGCTCGCGGCCAAGATGCGTGAGCACGGCACGAACGCCTGGCTCGTGAACACGGGCTGGACGGGCGGCGCCTACGGCACCGGCTCGCGCATCAAGCTCAAGTACACGCGCGCGATCATCGACGCGATCCACCACGGCGACTTCGACGACGTGGCGTGCGCGCGCGACGAGTACTTCGGCCTGGAGATCCCCAAGACGTGCGAGGGCATCCCCGACGAGGTCCTCACGCCCTGGACGACCTGGGACGACAAGTCGAGCTACGACGAGACCGCGCGCAAGCTCGTGGGCCTGTTCCACGGCAACTTCGGGAACTACAGCGACGCGGCGTCGAAGGAGCTCGTCGCGGCGGGGCCGATCGAGCTGTGAGCCTTCGCAAACGCTGACGCGATGGACGAGGCGGCCCCTGTGGAGGGGCCGCCTCGTGTCGTTCTTGGGGCTCGCGTGGGTGGGCGTTCGTTTTGGCGTCGAGTGTGGTGCGGGGCGGTTTGGGGCGCGTCCGAGAGGGCGGAGAGTGTGGTGCGGGGCGGGGCTC
>CAJXPN010000649.1 GCA_913058025.1 uncultured Myxococcales bacterium
GGCAGCGTCAGATGTGTATAAGAGACAGCGTAGAGCCTGGGGATGAGCTTGACGAGCGTGGACTTGCCCGAGCCCGTCTTGCCGACGAACGCGACGGCGTCCCGCTCACAGAGCTCGACCTCCGCAAGACCCGCTCAGAGATCGGCTTCGTCCCTCAGGACCCCTTCCTCTTCTCGATGACGATCGGTCAGAACCTGCGCTTCGGGCTCGACGCGCTCGAGTACGACGACTCCGTCGGCCGCTCCGTCCCCACCCGCGCGCTCATCGGTCCCGGCGAGGCCAACCAGGACGCGCGCGTCGAACAGGCGCTCCAGATCGCCGGCCTCGCCGACGACCTCTACGCCTTCCCCGACGGGCTGGAGACCCTCGTCGGGGAGCGAGGCATCACGCTCTCGGGCGGCCAGAAGCAGCGCGTGACCATCGCGCGCGCGCTGCTCACCGACCCCCGCGTGCTCATCCTCGATGACGCGCTCTCCAGCGTCGACGCCCGCACCGAGTCCATCATCCTCGACCACCTCGACGTCATCATGCGCGGCCGAACATCGATCCTCCTCACGCACCGCTACAACGCGCTCTCGCGCGTCGACCGCGTCTTCGTCCTCGACGGGGGGCGCGTCGTCGAGCAGGGCTCCCACGAGGAGCTGATCGCCCTCGGCGGCGCGTACGCACAGATGTATGAGCAGCAGAAGCTCAGGGAGAGGCTCGAAGAATGAGCGACGAGACCCCCAACAAGAAGAAGGATGGCGAGGGCGAGGACGAGCGCGGCGCCGCGATCGGCTCGGGCTTCAAGGAGCAGACGCTCGGAGGGACCTCGGACTGGGGTCTGGCCCGGCGCATGTGGCGCTACATGCGCCCCTACAAGTGGACGTTCTTCCTGTGCGTCCTGCTTCTTCCCATCATCTCCGGCCTGTCGCTGGTCCAGCCGTACCTGCTCCAGATCGCCATCGACGATCACCTCGTCGCCGGGAAGCTCGAAGGCCTCGGCCTCATCGCGGCGCTCTTCGGCGTGGCGATCGTCTCGCGCGCCGTCGTCGAGTTCGTCCAGATCTACCTGATGCAGAAGGCCGGCCAGCGCGCCATCTACGACCTCCGACGCGAGATCTTCGACCACACCCAGACGCTCTCCGTGAGGTTCTTCCAGAAGAACCCCATCGGGCGCCTGATGACCCGCATGACCACCGACGTCGAGTCCCTCCAGGAGGCGCTCTCCTCGGGCATGGTCACCATGATCGGCGACCTCTTCACCCTGGGCGCCATCGTCGTCATCTTGCTCTACAAGGACTGGCGGCTCGCGCTCGTCGGCTTCACCGTCGTCCCGCCGCTGCTCGCCGTGACCGCGCTGTTCCGCCACTTCTTGCGCACCGCGTTCCGCGAGATCCGCGTGCGCATCGCGCGCCTGAACTCACACCTCCAGGAGTCCGTGACCGGGATGAGCGTCATCCAGCTGTTCGTGCGCGAGCGCGTCAGCGCCATGGAGTACGCCGACATCAACCAGGAGCACCGCACCTCCAATATCCGCTCCATTCGCTACGACGCGATGCTCTACGCGGTCGTCGAGGCCGTCGGCTCGGTCACCGTCGGCGCGCTCATCTGGTACGGCTCGGGGCAGGTCCTCGACGGCGTGGTCACCATCGGAGTGCTCGTCGCGTTCATCGAGTACATGCAGAAGTTCTTCGTCCCGATCCGTGACCTCGCGCAGAAGTACAACCTCCTCCAGTCCGCCATGGCCTCGAGCGAGCGCGTCTTCCAGCTCCTGGACACTGAGGACGCGCTCCCCACCGCAGCCGACCCCATCGAGCCTCCCGAGGGCGCGCTCACGCTCACGTTCGAGGACGTCTGGTTCGCCTACAACGACGAGGACTGGGTCCTCAAGGGCGTCAGCTTCGACATCGCGCCGGGCGAGAAGATCGCCGTCGTCGGCCACACCGGCGCGGGCAAGTCCACGGTGCTCAACCTGCTCCTCAGGTTGCGTGACCCGACGCGCGGGCGAGTCCTCGTCAACGGCGTCGACGCGCGCGACATCGACATCGACCGCTGGCGCGGCCTCTACTCCGTCGTCCTCCAGGACGCGTTCCTCTTCCGCGGGACCATCTCCGAGAACATCGGGCTTGGTGACCCGGACGTCTCCACCTCCGACATCGAGGACGCCGCACGGACGGTGCGTGCCCACGAGCTCATCTCGCGCTACGAACTCGGCTACGAGCACCTCATCCGCGAGCGCGGCTCGAACCTCTCGGCGGGCGAGCGTCAGCTCGTCTCGTTCGCCCGCGCCCTTGCACACGACCCCCGGATCCTGCTGCTCGACGAGGCCACCGCCAACGTCGACACCGAGACCGAGGCGCTCATCCAGGATGCGCTCGAGACCCTCATCAGCCGGCAGACCTCGCTCATCATCGCGCACCGCCTCTCCACCATCCGCGAAGCCGATCGCATCCTCGTGATGCACCGCGGAGAGCTCGTCGAGCAAGGCTCTCATGACGAGCTCATCGCGCACGACGGCCACTACGCCACCCTCTACAGGTTGCAGTACGATCCGACCCTCGATGCGCATTGAGCGCGCCCATCTGGTCACGTCTCGCATCTACATGTCGACGGCTGTTTAGGTGGGGGGCATCGGCAGGTCACCGTGCTGCGATGTCTTGTGATGCGTGTGCTTTTTGGAGGTCCTGATGCCGACTACCGACAACGAAGAGAAAGGGAGAGGTGGCCTGATAACCTCTAGCCATCTCGAGCACATAGCGCTCTTTCCGCTCCCCAACGCCGTGTTCTTCCCGAGCACGATGTTGCCCCTCCACATCTTCGAGCAGCGCTACCGGGAGATGACCCAGGAGGCCATCGAGGACAACGTCCCCATCGCGATCATGCGCCTGACCGAACCACGAAGTCTCAACGCTCGCGGGCTCCCCGACTTCCATGAGCGCGGCGGCGCCGGCTTCGTCCTCCACCACCAGCGCCTCCCCGACGGTCGCTACAACATACTGCTCGAGGGCGTCTCTCGCATCCGCGTCATCGAAGAGATCGACTCCGATCGCAGCTACCGCGTAGGTCGCGCCGAGCTGGTCCCCGAGGCATACGACCACCCCGAGCAGATCCAGGCCCTCTTGAGCACGCTCCGGGGCGTCGTCGTCGGCCTACAGAATCAGTACTCTCGACTCTCCGAGGCGCTCGCCAAGACGATGAACACCGTCCATGACCCCGCCGCGCTCGCCGACACCATCGCTTCGCTCATCATCTCCGACCCCGACCACCGCCACGCGCTCCTCGCCGACCCCGTCGTGGACCACCGCCTCGACGCGATCATCTCTCGCCTTACCGACCTCCTCGCCGTCTCTCCCAACGGACCCAGCGGCTCCTGGATGAACTGACGCGCGTTGCGCCCGACGCTCCGCTCCGACAACGTGACCCACGCGCGATGGAACTCTCGTCGCGCGGCCATGTCTCAACGCTCGTGGACGTCACGCACACGGAGCCTCTCTTGCGCACCATCCATCTCCTCACGCCATGCGCCGTCGCCCTCGCGTCGTGCGTCGGCTCGCGTGTGACCCCCGACACGCAGCCCGTCGACCCGAGCGCTCCCGTCTCGCTCGAGGTGTCTCCTGCGCCCGCCCCGTGGCGGACCCCAGGCCCTCGCGTGCTCCAGTCCGAGCGCGGGCTCGGCTCCGCCGAGCAGCTCGCCGTCGGCGTGGAGGTCGCGCTCTGGCGCTCCAGCCGCGGCGTCTTCGTCCTGAGCCAGGAGCAGGGCGTCATGGGGCGACTGGACCTCCCCGAGGGCACAGGGTGGGTG
>CAJXPN010000650.1 GCA_913058025.1 uncultured Myxococcales bacterium
TCTCGTGGGCTCGGAGATGTGTATAAGAGACAGAGGTGTGCGCGTCGATCTCGAGGTCGAGCCGGTCGGCCGACCCGAGCACACGCCACAGGTGCTCGAGCGCGCGCTCGAGCGGGCGGTCGTTCAGGCGCGTCCCGCCCGCGCGCACGACCTCGCGGGTCACGAGCGCGGCGAACGCGAGCGCGGCGACCTGATCGGGGTCGGTGAGGGTGACGGTGGCGACCTCGACGCGCGCGCGCATCGGATCGACGTCCTCTCGAGGCTGGGCCTCTCGGATCATCCGCGCGGCCTCGCCAGCGAGGCGAGGCGGGAGGGCGTAGCCGTCGTCACTCACGAGGCGCTCAAGACTCTTCGCCCGCGGAGCTCGCGGGTGCGTCCTCGTCGTCCTCGTCGTCGTGAGGCTCGCAGGGGAAGGGGTCGTAGACCTGGATGCCCGCGTCGCGCGCCTGCTTGCTCGTGCGCTTGATCGGGTTACGCGTGGCGCGTATGTCGTCCATCGGTGCGGGGACGCTGGATGAACGAGAGACGCCGAGCGCCTGCCTTTCTTCTTCGGAGTGCGACATCTTCTCGAAGCCTAGTGCGCCCTCTTCGTGGGCGTCGCTCGGGACAGACCTTGGTTAGGCAAGAACACGTCTGACGTGGACCTACCTCGGCGCGTCACATCTTATGCGACGCCGTCATGTGCTCACAGTGTCGCCACATGGGGACGAACTTTCAAGATATTCACTCCTCTTCCGACATGAAGTCGAGCGCGACCCCTGCCGCGAGCTCCTCGAGCTCGCGCTCGGCCTTGCCGCGCTCGGGGTCCAGGCCGGCCATCCTGCCCTGCTCGACCATGAGCTCGGCGCGTATGACCGAGTCGTCGTCCACGGGGCGCCTGGCCTCCATGCGCAGCGCGGACTTCTCCATCTCGATGACGTCGATCTCGGGGCCGATCTCGCCGATGCGGGCGCGGACCTCGGAGAGCTTGACGCCGGCCTCCCCCGCCAGCTCGGTCATCCCCTTCTTGGTCGCGAGCTCGACGCGGCGTGCCCACTTGGACTCGTCCTCGGTCAGCGCCTTGCGCTCCCGCTCGAGCTCCTTCTGCCGCATCACCCAGTGGGTCATCTCGGCGTGAATACCAGGGTCCATATCGCGCACCTCCGTGGGGGTTCACAGCGCTTGGCGTTGACTTCTCGCGCGCGCTGCGCGTATTGGTTTGGTCGCCGCGCTCGAGCGCGGACGCGCGCATTACGTTACCTCGCACGCCGTGCAGGCAGCAAGCGCACCCACACTCCTACGCGCACCACGAGAGCCTCCCATGCCCGTCTCCGCTGGAATCGTCGGCCTGCCCAACGTGGGCAAGTCCACCATCTTCAACGCGCTGACCAAGGCCGGCGCAGAGTCCGCGAACTACCCGTTCTGCACGATCGACCCCAACATCGGCGTCGTCCCCGTGCCCGACGCGAGGCTCCAGCGCATCAACGCGCACATGCCCACGGAGAGGATCCTGCCGGCCTCCGTCGAGATCGTCGACATCGCCGGCCTCGTGCGCGGCGCCTCCAAGGGTGAGGGCCTGGGCAACAAGTTCCTGGCCAACATCCGCGAGGTCGACGCGATCCTCCACGTCGTGCGCTGCTTCGAGGACGACAACGTCGTCCACGTCGAGAACAGGGTCGACCCGCTCTCCGACATCGAGATCATCGAGACCGAGCTCATGCTCGCCGACCTCGGCACGCTCACCAAGCGCATCGACAAGGCTCGCCGCGCCGCGCGCGGCAACGACGAGACCGAGAAGGCGCGCGTCGCCGTCCTCGACAAGATCCTCGCCGTGCTCGAAGAGGGCCTGCCCGCGCGCAGCCTCGAGCTCTCCGAGCGTGACATCGAGCTCGCCGGCGACTCCCACCTCATCACCATCAAGCCCGTCCTCTACGTCGCCAACGTCTCCGAGGACGACGTCGACGGCGAGTCCGAGCTCGTCTCCAGGGTCCGCGCGCTCGCCGCCGAGCAGGGCGCGGGCGTCGTCTGCGTCTCCGGCTCGATCGAGTCCGAGCTCGCCGACATGGACGAGGACGACCAGCGCGAGATGCTCGAGGGCCTGGGCATCGAGGAGCCCGCGCTCAACGTGCTCGTGCGCGCGACCTACGCGCTGCTCGGCCTCCAGTCGTTCTTCACCGCCGGCCCCAAGGAGATCCGCGCCTGGACGATCCCCATCGGCGCGTCCGCGCCCCAGGCCGCCGGCGTGATCCACTCCGACTTCGAGAAGCGCTTCATCCGCACCGAGGTCTACACCGTCGAGGACCTGGACACACACGGATCCGAGGCCGACATCCGCTCCGCCGGCAAGCTGCGCGTCGAGGGGCGCGACTACATCGTCGACGACGGCGACATCCTGCACATCCGCCACGGCGCCTGAGCCACTCGCCGCGCACTCCGCGGCCGCCCGGATGAATCTCACCCTCGACGAGTCACACCGACCACGAGCGAGGCGCGAACCATGAGCGACGACAACCACAACTCCGGCGAAGGCGAGCGCGGCGCGTTGCTCGTCACGATCGTCACGGTCGTCCTCATCTCGCTCATCGGGTTCCCCTGCTTCTGCTACTTCGGCGCGGGCCTGTTCCAGGGCGTCTTCTTCCTGGACTCGGGCAACTACGTCAACCCCGCCCGCTCACGCGAGACGCGGCAGGGGAGAGACCCGAAGTACGACCGCCACTTCGACGAGAACGGCGAGCCGATCCCCGCGCCGGCGCGCTCCAGCGAGTGAGGAGCGCGGCGCGGTCGCCAGACGCTCTCACAGGAGCACGTGATGTCCGCAGCACCCACGCACACCTCGAAGATCTCCGGGCTGACCTTCGTCGGAGACGACCGCCTCGCGTCCTCGGACGCGAGCGGGCGCGTTCTGCTGTGGAGCGCTCGCTCGGGGAGTTGGATCTGTGAAGAGGTGCTCGTCGACGAGGGCGGCCCGGAGGTCGAGCAGATGGTCCACGGGAGCGGCCTGCTCTGGATGGCGAGCCGGGCGGGTGTCACGGCCATGGACCCGGACAGCGGCGAGGTCGTGTCGCGCGATGACGTCCTCGAGCAGGTGCGGAGCGTCCCGAAGCGTTATGAAGGGATGTCGCTGTGCGAGGAGGTGCCGGTCCTTCGCGGGTGGAGGAACATCGTGAGCAAGGGCGCGCGCGGTTACTACAAGCGCGACGTCGAGATGGCACACAACATCGCCACGCCCGCCACGATCACGTCCATGTTCTACGACGACGCCCACGGTGAGCTCGTCGTCTCCACGAACCACGACGTCGTCCAGTTCTACGACCCCTCCACCCTGGCGCTCGAGAGGTCGTTCTCCAGGAAGTCCGCGGTCGTCTTCCGGGCCACGGACCCGTCCCGTATCGGGGTCGCGGCGCTCGGCGGGCGGAAGTGGTCGCTGGCCAAGCGGGGCACGGGCCGGGGCGGCACGTCGCACGAGGTCGCGTTCGACATCCTGCGCGCCCAGTCGGCGAACGGCCGGGTCCTTTTCGCCGACGGCGCGAGCTCCCTCGCGCTCCATGACGAGGCCGGCGCGCTCTTGTGGTCGTCGACGCCTGAAGACTCCTCTGGATCGAAGATCACGCGCGAGCGCCTCTCACCGGGAGGCGACCACGTCGCGTGGTGCGACGGGGCGAGCCTCTCCGTGGTCACCATCCAGCACACCTCGGGTCAGTAGAGAGTCAGGGTCAAGTGTGTACACCCAGGGCGAGGCGTCGGTCTTTGACGTGAGGGAGCGCACGACCTTTGGCGGGGGATTCCCCCCGCAGGTTGGCCTCG
>CAJXPN010000651.1 GCA_913058025.1 uncultured Myxococcales bacterium
CGAGATTTCTGCCTGTCTCGTGGGCTCGGAGATGTGTATAAGAGACAGGGTCGGCCTCGCGCACGATGCGTTGGAGGACCTCTTCGCTCCAGAGCGCCCACAAGAGCGGCTGCCGGAGCGCCGGCAGGTCTCCGCCACCGCGGGCGAGGTCCGCGGCCTCGTCGAGGTCGGCGAGCGTGAACGGGTCGGGGTGACCACGCGTGGCCCAGTCCGGGTAGGTGTACGCCTTGTTGATCAGGCGCTGCGGCGCGAAGTAGGGCGCGACGCGCTCCTGGAGCTCAGGCGAGAGCCACGAGTCGATCAGCGAGCTCTCCATGAACCGCGCCCGAGGGTCGTCCTGGCGCCCCGACCACTCGACGTAGGTTCGCTGGGCGCGCCCGCGCTCGGCGCCCTCGGCGCCGAGCAGCCTGTGGGGAGCATCGTCGACGACCGGGAGGATGCCATCGAGCCACGCCTCGAGCTGGGTGGAGTCGGCGACGAACGTCGCGAGCACCTGCTCGGGGACCTCGAAGCCGGTGGACTCGAGATCTGCGGCGAGCTCGGGCCAGGACCACTGCCGCTCCACCCACTCGGGCTCGACGGGCCCTTCGTAACCGCGTGTGCCAACGAGCATGAGCTCCTCGCCGATCCCGCTCCACATCGAGCAGTCCTCGAAGACGTCGCAGAAGGCGCGCGTGACGCCGAGCCCGGAGCCGCCGGGAAGGCTGTGCAGCGGCAACCAGTAGGTGACCATGCCGCCGGGGTTCAGTCGCGACCGCAGCAGCGCGAAGTACTCCCTGGTGTACAGGCTCACCACGCCCGCGGCCGCAGGAGGCGGCGGCTCGCTCGTGATCAGATCGTAGCGGCGATCGGTCATCTCGAGGTAGTGGCGCCCGTCCTCGATGATGACCTCCACGCCCTCCCGCTCGAGCGGGTGGTCGTCGCCGTAGATGTGGTCGCTGAGCTCGACGATGTCGCGTGAGATGTCGACCACGTCGACGCGATCGATGGCGCGCGAGCGGGCGAGCTCGGTCGCCGTCTGCCCCACGCCGAAGCTGATGAGAAGCGCCCGCCCGATGCGCTCCTTGAGCGCGACCGGCAGCCACACGTACAGGCGCATGTAGCGGCGCGCGTCGATGTAGGTCGCGGTCATGGAGTACCCGTTGGTCGCCAGCCTCACGTGGTGCCGCTGGCCCAGGTAGCTCGTCTGCGTGAGCACCGACGTCTCCATCAGGCCCTCTCGAACCGCCAGGATCTCACCGCTGGCCCGCTCCGCCTGGTTCACGTAGATGGGCGTCATGAGCTCGCCGTAGGGGAACAGCGCCACCACTGCCACGACCCCGACCCCAGCGAACGCGCCCAGGCGGCGATCCTTGGGGCGCACGCGCCACCACGCGAGCGCGCCACCCACCGCGTACGCGCTCGCCGCCACCAGGTAGCTGAACTCGAGCCCCATCCGGGGCAACAGCACGAACCCGGCGACCAGCGGCCCGAGCGCCGAGCCGAGCGTGTTCGACAGCGTCAGCGCCGCCGCAGCGCCTGCTGCGCCGCCGACCTCCTCGCGCAACCGCTGCCCCAACACGATGAACACCACGCCCGAACACACCGACACCGGGAACATCAGCGACACGCACGTGAGCAGGATACTCCGGCCGTTCGCCAGCGGATCAGTCGGGAGGTTCATCACGCCGAGCAACGTCAAGAACGACGCGAGCCAGAGCAACGCGGGCAGCGCGTCGGAGGCCTCGTCCCGGTTGCGGGTCAGGCGCCCCCCCGCGAAGCCCCCGAGCGCGATCCCCGCGAGCACCACCGCGAGCATCACCGCGAAGATCGCCGACGAGTTCGGCGTGAGCAGCGCGAGCGTGCGGAACCAGACCACCTCGAGCGACATCAACACCGCGCCCGCGATGAACGCCAGCGCGGCCCACGGCCACGCGCGCGACCACACCCGCGACGGCGAGTCGTCCTGGGCCGCGCCCGACGCGCCCTGCGCGGCCTCGCCGACGTCGGCGGGCGCTCCGTCCTCGTCGCCCGCGGTCACGAAGCGCCCGGACAGCGCGAGCGCGCCCGCGGCCGCGGCGAGGTTGCACCCGCCCGCGATCAGCGCGCTCACGCGGATGCCGAACGCGCCGATGAGGAAGAACTCGACCGTGATCACGCCCGCGACGGCGCCGATCGTGTTCCAGCCGTAGAGCCGCCCGATGATCACGCCGAAGTCGCCCTCGGTCCTGCTGAGCGCGTGGCTCAGGAGCGGCAGCGTCGCCCCCATGGACGTCGCGGGGATCATCAACAGCATGAAGCTCACGACCACGCGGAGCAGATCCGCGGCGACGCTGTCCGGGCCGAGAGAGGCGAGCCCCGAGACCGTCGCGCCGTGGAGCGCCGGGATCGCCCACACGAGCCCGACGCCCGTCACGGCGATCGCCGCCTCGAGCATCGCGTACGTGCGGATCGGGCGATCGAGGTGCCTCCCGCGCCGGGCCGCCAGCGCGTTCCCCAGCGCCAACCCCACCATGAACGCCGAGAGCGTCAGGCTCGACGCCCAGACCGTGTTCCCGAGCACGAGCCCCAGCCGGTAGAACCAGAGCGTCTCGAACACGAGCGCCGAGAACCCCGACACGAAGAACACGATGTAGAGCATAGGCAGGTGCTCGCGAAGGAGTGGCGTTCGGGTGGAGTATCGGGCACGACCTCTACCTCGGGCAAGCTCCCCCGTACGCGCCGCGTAGGAAGTGCCCTCCGTTTCTCGTGATTCATGGTAGAATGGTGGCATACATCGTATGGACAGCGAGCCCCACCACCCACGACCTCCAATGAGACGGTCGCGGGTTTTGGCACGTTTACGGACGCCACAGGAGAGATCGAATGAGCCATGAGACCCCGGATTGGAGCGTGCTCGCGTTCGAGCACGCCCCCTCAGGGCAGATCCTCTTCACGCGTGAGCCCCACGCGCGCTGCGTGGCCGTCAACGCGCACGCGCGCTCCGCGCTCGGCCTCTCCGAGGACCCGGAGGAGGGCCGCGCCGACGCGGACGCGCTCATCGCCGGAGAGCTCGCCCACGCGATCGCCGAGGTCGGCGGTGAGCTCGCGTCCTCGCGCGCCGAGGTCCCCGGAGTCGGCGGCCGCGCCAACCTCATCGAGCTGACCTGGCGGGCGCCCTACGCCTACGGGGTCGTCTCCCGTGAGGCGTCGCGGAGCTCCAAGATCTCGCTGCACGACGCAGGCTCGGACCTCCTCCACCTGCTCATCAACACGCTGACGAACCCGATCTTCGTCAAGGACAGGGATCACCGCTGGATCCTGGGCAACCAGGCGTTCGCGGATCTGCTCGGGCAGGACCTCGAGAACCTCCTCGGTCGCACCGACAAGGACTTCTTCTCACCCGAGCAGGTAGAGGTGTTCTGGCAGAAGGACGACGAGGTCTTCGCCGCCGGAGAGCTCGTGGGCAACGAGGAGGCGCTGACCGACGCCTCCGGGCAGACCTTCTGGATCTACACCCAGAAGACCCCGGTGACCCTGCTCGACGGGACCGAGGCGCTCGTGGGCATCATCACCGACATCACCGAGCGCAAGAAGGCCGAGGAGGCGCTGCTGCGCTCGATCGCCTCACGCGACGAGGCCGTCGAGGCCAACAACGCCAAGAGCCTGTTCCTCGCGAAGATGAGCCACGAGCTGCGCACGCCGATGAACTCCATCATCGGGTACGCCGAGCTGCTCGCCGAGGACGCCCCGCTGGACCCCCAGTCTGTCTCTTATACACATCTGACGCTGCCGACGATCTACTCTGTGTAGAT
>CAJXPN010000652.1 GCA_913058025.1 uncultured Myxococcales bacterium
TCTACACAGAGTAGATCGTCGGCAGCGTCAGATGTGTATAAGAGACAGTCTTCAGGGAGCGGCAGTGCCTCGACTACACGGTCAGGAACATCCGGCTCGTGGAGACGCTCGCGCTCGATGACGGGACGAGGGCAGGGACCAACCAGTTGATGCTGTACTTCGCCCAGGCTCCGGAGGACCGAATCGAGGTTCCGGGGCCCTTCCGCCTCGCGCTGATTCCGGTGGTATACGCGCCTCCGGCGTCGCGTCTTCCTGGCGACGCCGTGCTCAAGGTCGAGGACTCCGAGTTCGTGCGTCCTCGCTTCGGTCCGTAAGGCCCCGCTAGGTTGTGGGTAGGAGTACCCCGTGTTAATTTGAGCCCGTTCATCGTCACACCAATAAATCCAAGTCGTCCTTTCGACGGTAAGTAGTGAAAACAGGGGCGAGCGCGACGCGCTTCGTCATGATTTCACGTCACAGATGTATCCAACATCAGGGGAAGCGAAACATGTTCAAGGTCGGACTCTCCTACGGCGTCCTGCTGCTCGCTCAGGCAGGCGAGGTCGCCGCCGACGAGGCACAGAACCCAGTACTCAAGTTCCTGAGTGATGGCGGTGAGATGATGTACGTCATCGCCACCGTGAGCCTCGTGGGGACATTGCTGTTCCTGGAGAGGGCGTTCAACCTCTACCTGGTGCGACGCCTCAACGCGCGTGCACTGACGGCGAAGGTCGTCGATCACATCAACCACAGGCGCGTCCGCGAGGCGCTCGACGCCTGCGAGATCCAGACGAAGCACCCGCTCTCCAGGGTGCTCAAGGCGGGTCTGCTCCGGTCGAACCGTCGCGAGAAGGAGATCGAGCGCGCGATGGAGGACCAGATGCTCGCGTCGATCAACGACGTGACCAAGCGCGTGGACCTGATGTCGCTGTTCGCGAACGTGGCGACCCTGCTGGGCCTGCTGGGAACGATCGTGGGCCTGATCTCGGCGTTCAACAGCCTCGTGAACGCGTCGGCTGCCGAGAAACAGCAGAAGCTGGCCGAGGGTATCGGTCAGGCCATGTACACGACCGCGTTCGGTGTGTCGGTGGCCATCCCGCTGCTGTTCTTCCACCACATGCTGGCGCGGCGCTCGGAGACGATCCTCGTGGAGGTCGAGTCCGGCGCGACGTCGCTGCTCGTGGCGCTCGCGGGTCAGGCCGATCAGGAGTGATCGGCGAGACTCAACGTATGAGCGTGCACGACAGGAGGCGCAGTGGCGTTTGGTAAGTTCAGAAAAGCGAAGGACGGCCCCACCGAGCTCAACTTGATCCCGGTGATGAACCTCTTCGTGGTGTTGATTCCGTTCCTTCTCGCGGGCGCGGCCTTCTTCAAGGTCGGCGTCATCCCGACGTCTCTGCCCGCGCACGATCCGAGCCAGTCGGACGTCCCGCAGACGCCGACGACGGTCGCGTGCAACCTCTTGCTCTCCCGTGAGCGCGTGATGCTCACGATCTCGAGCACGAGCTTTGGCCCGGACGAGCTCAGCGCGATGAGCCGGGAGTGGAAGGTCGCGGCGGACGAGCCGTACCCGGCGGACGATGTCCAGGCGTACCTCATCGAGCTCAAGGACCTCTACCCGAAGTCGAGCACCATCACGATCCAGCCAGATGGGGACATCCCCTACCAGCGGCTGGTGGGCATCCTCGACAAGATCCGAGAGAAGTCTCTCGGAGAGGTCGACGACGAGGGCAGGGAGAAGTACCGGGAGCTGTTCCCAGTCACGATCTTCTCCAGGCTGATCAAGAACACCGACCCAGTCGAGGGCGGTGAGGGCGGCGATGACTTCGACTTCGAAGAAGGAGGCGAGTGATGCCATCCAGAGCGATGCAGCGGAAGAAGAAGGCCCCTGGTCTGATGCTCACGTCGCTGCTCGACATGTTCACGATCATCCTGATCTTCCTGATCATCAGCTTCGATTCGCAGGATGAGAACTTCAAGCTCAACCCGGACCTGACGCTGCCCGAGTCGACGGCCCGCTCCGCCTTCAAGCCTGCGGTCAGCATCGCCATCAACAAGGGCGAGCTCCTGATGGACGAGAAGTCCGTGGTGACCCTGAGCGGAGGCGAGTTCGACGAGCGCTACTACGTCGAGGATCAGGTCCCCGAGCTCGTGACGATCCTCCAGGATCGCTTCGAGCGGCTCGAGCTTCAGGCTCAATACGAGGGGACCACGATCGACGAGAAGGCCGTGATCATCGTCCAGGCGGACAGGGACATCGAGTACAGGACGATCTACCTGGTGCTCCGTTCGGCGGCGATGGCGGGCTTCTTCAAGTACCGCCTGGCGATCCTGAAGAAGTGACCCGTGGCCGAAGGCCGACGACATGACGCGACGAGGAGAAGTGAAGATGAGACGATGGGCAAAGGCGGCGGCGGGGATGATGTTCGGTGTGACGTTGGCGTTCTCGCCAGCGGCCTTGGCGCAGGACGAGGAGTCCAGCGATGAAGGGGAGGCCGCCTCGGGTAGCCTCCAGCGCTCGAACCGCATGGAGTTCGACGCGCGCCTGATCCGAGGTGAGACCGCGGGCTCCGGCGCCGTGTTCATCTTCCAACGCGCGCCCAGGAAGCTTCCCTCCATGGTCCCTCGGCGCACGAGCTACCTGCGCGACTCGGTCGACGAGACGCTGGGTGATCGAGGCTCTGAGTCCTTCGACGACTCCAAGGCGAAGGCGATCAAGGACGCGGCTCGCGTCGAGGAGCGAAAGAAAAAGAGGAACTCCCGCTCCTCGAAGAAGTCCAAGAGGTCGAAGAGTCGACGATCGAGGAAGAAATGAGCCGAACGATCCTGAACCGATACGAGCTTCTACTCAAGCTCCCGGGCGACCAGCCCGAGCACCGATGGTTGGCGAGGACCGATCGGGGCGCGGCCGTCCGCGTCATCGAGATCCCGTCGGGCATCGCGCATGAGAAGGAGTACCTCCGCCTCTACCATGGGTACTCCAGGCGCGCCGTGCTTCTGGGTCACCCTGGCGTGGCGTCGACGCTCGAGTCGAACGTCGATGGGGACGCTTACTACGTGGTGACCGAGCTCGTGCGCGGAGAGACGCTCGAGGACGTGCTCGAGCGCGCCTCGCAGTTCAACCGCCGCGTCGATCTGGTGACCGCGCTCGAGATCGTGAGCCAGATCGCGGAGGCGCTTCACGCCGCGCACATCAATCAAGACACGTCGGGCAAGGCCCGTGGCGTGATCCACGGTGAGCTCGGCCCCGATCGCGTCATGGTCACCTACGACGGCTCGCTCAAGGTCATCGATCTGCCGATCGCGACCGCCTCACGCTCCGTGCGCACGTCGCGCGAGGGCACGATGGCGGGCCGGCTGGACTACCTGTCCCCCGAGCAGTGCATGGGGGAGACGCCGGACGCGCGCAGCAACGTGTTCACGCTCGGCGTCATGCTCTGGGAGCTGCTCACGGGCCAGCGTCTCTACGGTCGCGGCGACGCGTTCGACGTGATGCAGGCGATCTGTGACGAGCCGCCCACGCCTCCGTCACGTTACAACTCGGACATCCCGCCGTTCCTCGACGCGCTCGCGCTCAAGGTCCTCACGAAGAAGCCGGAGTCTCGCCTCGGCGACTGTCTGCAGTTCGCGCGCTCACTGCGAAACGTGGCCTCCAGGCTCGGCGACTCACCGGAAGGGCTCCAGCTCGAGCTCCTCATGATCGAGCTGTTCAGTGACCGTGCCGCGACCTGGAAGACGCTGTCTCTTATACACATCTCCGAGCCCACGAGACAGGCAGAAATATCGTA
>CAJXPN010000653.1 GCA_913058025.1 uncultured Myxococcales bacterium
CCCGAGGTCGGGGGGCTCGGTCGCGCCTTCGGATCAACGTCGAGGTTCGCGTGGGTGCCCGAATCAGCGTCGAGGTTCGACAGGGGCGCCCACCGCGAACCCCCCAGCCTGTTCGAGAGCTCGACCGAGCCCCCCGCTCGGGGGGCAGCAGATTGGCCGCGAGGCCAACCTGCGGGGGGAGTCCCCCGCATGAGGTCGTGCACCACCCCACGCCGAGGACTCCCCGAGCTGGTTTTTGAGTGAGGTCGTGCCCTCCCACGCGTCGAAGCCCCGCGACCCGCCACGTCGCCGTCTCGGCGCGCCAGCGCCTCGAGCCGGCGCATCGATTTGGGTGCGCGTACAACTAAACCTCCGCCGCGCCCTCGACTCCAGGAAACCGTACGTATCTTCGGTGCATAGACCTTCTCACGAGGAGGTGAACGGTCATGGGCAGACGGGTCGTGTTGATCACGGGGGCGAGCACGGGGTTGGGGCTGGCGATCGCGCGTGAGCTCATGGGCGGGGACGACCACCTCATCCTGACGGCGCGCGCCTCCTCGCTGGGCCGGTTCGCCGAGGCGGGCGTCTACGAATCCGAGCGCGTCTGGTTGCGTCCGCTCGACGTGACCGACGCGGCGCAGCGCGAGGCGGTCGTGTCCGAGGCCGCGCGCGAGGTCGGCGGCGTGGACGTGCTCGTGAACAACGCCGGCGTCTCCTACAGGTCGGTCATCGAGCACATCACCCCGGACGAGCACCGCCGCCAGCTCGAGATCAACTACCTGGGGCCGATGGCGCTCGCCGCGCTCGCGCTCCCGTGCATGAGGCGCAAGAGGGCGGGGCGGATCATCCAGGTGTCGAGCGCCTCGGGGTTCATGGCGATGCCCACGATGGGCCTCTACACCGCGTCGAAGTTCGCGCTCGAGGGCGCCACCGAGGCGCTCTACTACGAGGTCCGGCCGTTCGGCATCAAGGTCTCGCTCGTGCTCCCCGGCTTCATCAACTCCGACGGCTTCGAGCACATCGTGTGGACGGGCCGAGCGCGCGACGCGAGCGCAGACCACCACGACCCCTACCACACGCACTACCGGCACATGAGCCGGTTCGTCGGCCAGCTGATGAAGCGCGCGATCTCGACGCCGGAGTCGGTCGCGCGCACGGTCGTGCGGACGATGAACGCGCGCTGGCCCAAGCTGCGAGTGGCCGGTACGCTCGACATGCGCGCGCTCTACGTCATGCGCAAGCTCCTCCCCCAACGCGTCTACCACGAGCTCCTCTATCGGATGCTCCCTGGCCTGCGCGAGTGGGGCACCCACGCCATCACCACCGAGCCCGCCCGATCGCTGCTCACCACCTCCGACCCCTCGCCGCCCCCCGCGTCGGGCCGTGACGCGCCGGGCGCTTGAGCTGGCGCGTCGTGTTCTCTAGGGTCGTTGTCCTTGATGACTATCGAACACCATGGAGGGGTTGAGGCATGACGAAGACCTACGGGCATATCCTCAGCGCGTGCGTGTGCGCAGTGGCGTTGACCTCGAGCTCGACCGCGTGGGCGGACAGCTGGTCCACGGGCACGTCGCTCGTGTGGCCGAGCGCCTCGGGCGACACCCCGGCCACCGATGTCCCCAGAGACACGAGCATCTGGCTGCGTTCGGACAGCTACGACGTCGCCGGCTACGGCTACCGGCTCCTCGACGCCGCGGGCGACGAGGTCGAGCTCGACATCGAGCGCGTGGACGTCACGCCGTCTGTCGAGGCCCCCGACATCCAGTGGGTCGTGCTCAGGCCGAGCGGTCCGTTGGCGCCGGACGCGTCGTACACGGTGAGCGTGAGCGTGTCGGAGGGCGACGGCGTCGTCTCGGACGTCTCGTTCGAGACGGGCGCGACCCTCCTTGGCTCGTCGGGGATCGAGGCCTCGGAGGTCGAGTACCTCGCGATCGAGGGCCTCGACCTCGACCTGAGCAGCTGCTGCGTCCTGGCCTTCGCAGACACACAGCACGCGGTGCGCTGGCGATCGGACCCCTCGTCGACCCCGTGGTTCGCCCGCCTCACGGTGACGCACCCCGGCGAGGATCCCGTCACGAGCGTCAGCTTCGGCGGTGACCCCAGGCCGGACGGCCAGACGCTCCACACGGCCCGAACGAGCTCTCACGAAGAGGACTCGTACCCATGCGTGGACTTTGCGATCGAGGACATCACGGGCGCCGAGATCGCGACCCTCTCCACGTGCGAGCCCGCCGCCTGCGTCGACGGGTCCGGGCCCTCGGAGCCGGGCACGAGCGTGCCCAACGTCGCCTCGTGGGACGACCTCGAGTCGGACTGTGCGCTCTACGACGTCCCCGGCCCGGCCGTGCAGGACGGCTGCGCCGCCGCGCCCACCTCGCCCATCCCACGCGCGCCGATCGCGCTCGGCGGCCTCGCGCTGCTCGGGTTGCTGACGCGCCGGCGCTCAGAGCAGTGAGACCTGCCTGAGCGCGCCCTCGCGCGTGAGCAGCGCCCGCTTCCTCGCGACGCCCCAGCGGAAGCCGGAGAGGTCCCCGTCGCCCCGGATCACGCGGTGGCAGGGGATCAACACCGCCAGCGTGTTCGCGCCGCACGCCGTCCCCACCGCGCGCGACGCCGACGCCGGCATCCCCAACGCGGCCGCCAGCTCGGCGTACGTGCGCGTCTCTCCCCGCGGTATCGCGCGCAGCGCGTCCCACACGCGCCGCTGGAAGTCGGTGCCGTCGACGTCCAGCGGGACGTCGGCGCCTGCGTCCCCATCGATCGCCGCGCGCGCGGCCTCCGCGTGTGGCCCGCCGCCCTCGTGGCGCGTCGCGTCGGGGCGCCTCTCCAGCAGGTCGCGCTCGAGCTCGGGCGCGTCGTCTCCCAGCGCGACGTCGCGCACGCCCCGGTCGGTCCAGGCCAGGACGACCGCCCCGAGCGTGCTCGTCATGGACGTGTAGCGCAGCGGCTCCGCCATGGTCTGCTCCTCGTGGACGGTGCGTTGACGTTTCTTGACGCGACCGAACCCCGACGGTGTGTACCATCGAGAGATGCGGCGCGGACATGATGGGCAGGGAACACCGACCTGTCACCCCGCGTTGCTTCGAATGGACCACGTCCCCACACGACCGAGCATTCACATGGCCGCTCAGGCTCACGCCGCCGAGGAGCCGCGCAAGGAGACCTTGCGCGAGCGCTGGAAGCGCGTCACCAGGCCGCCGCGTCGCCTCACGTTCACGCGCGCGGGCAAGTTCTTCCTGCTCATGACGCTCGCCGTGGGCTTCGGCGCGCTCAACACCGGGAACAACCTGCTGTTCCTGCTGCTCGGGATGATGCTCTCGGCGATCGTCGCCAGCGGCATCCTGAGCGAGGCCGTGCTCCGCAAGCTGCGCGTCCACCGCCGGCCTCCGCGCAGGCTGTGGGCCGGGGAGGGCGCGCCCGCGACCTTCGTCGTCAAGAACCCGCGGCCCTACCTCTCGCTCAACATCGAGGTCTCCGAGCTCTCGCCCGAGTGCCTCGTTGGGCCGATGGTCGGCGAGGCGCTCGACCCCGGCGACGTCCCGTTCTGGAAGTTCTGGGTCTCGGATCGCTTCGGCGACGAGCGCTACGTGGCGATCGGGCGCGCGCCCGTCCTCGAGCCCCGCTCGTCGACCCACCTCAAGGCGTCCTACGTCTTCTCCGAGCGCGGCGTCTACCAGACCGCGGGCCTGCGCCTGGCGACCCGCTTCCCCTTCGGCTTCTTCCACAAGGTCTCCGAGGTCGACGACGTCCTCGATCTGACCGTCTACCCCGCGCCGCTGGACGCCCCC
>CAJXPN010000654.1 GCA_913058025.1 uncultured Myxococcales bacterium
ACGAGATTTCTGCCTGTCTCGTGGGCTCGGAGATGTGTATAAGAGACAGCGTTCACGCTGCCCGAGGGATTCGGCGCGGCGCTCGAGCGGGACGCGCCGCAGCCGTCAGGCTGCGCGTTCTGAGGTGAGCCCTCCTCAGCCGTCGAGCAGATCACCGACCGCGTCGCGCGCACGCTGAGGCGCGCCCTCGCCCAGGCGCACGCGCGCGCCCAGCCGCTCGACGGCCTCGCGCACGCCCCACAGCGCCTCGGCGTACTCCTCGAAGGGGTAGCGGCCGCTCAGCGCGAAGGCCTGGGACAGATCGATGAGCACGAGGTTCGAGGGCGCGCGCGCCGCGAGCGACTCGAAGGTGCGCGTGATGGAGCCAGGGTAGCGGAGGTGGAGCGTGATCGACTCGAGACGATCGGCGTAGCTAGCGTCGAGCAGGTCGTCGTTGAGACCGTTCGTCAAGACCAGGTGCTTCAACCCGAGCAGGCGATCGGAGTGCTCCTTGACGGCGTGCATCGCGGTCGCCGAGCCCGAGGCGTACTGGTTGATGCCGAAGCTCGACTCGATGAGCTCGAGCTGCGCGGCCCAATCCGCGCCGAGCATCGCCGAGGCGTTACTCAGCGACGCGTCGTAGTCGAGGTTACCGGCCCTGAAGTGGAGCGCGCGCAGGTTCGGCATAGAGGTCTGCGCCGCGAGGTTCTCGCCCGAGCCCGCGGGGCCGGCGAAGTAGATCAGCGTGTCGACGCCCTTCAGGTTCTGCGCCTTGGCCAGCGCCTTGAGGAAGGTCTTGGTGAGGTCGATGTCCCGGCCGAGGTCGAGCACGCGGAGGTTGTCCGAGAGCGCCTCGACGTCGAAGAGCATCTTCGCGCGCTTCGTCTTGGCCTTGGTCCCACGGAGCGAGAGCGCGCGCGGGAGCGAGAACACCGCGCGCTCCTCGCCGTCGAGCATCGCGTTCACCCACTCGAGCGGCGCGACGCGCATGTCCCCGCCGACGTAGTGGCCGCCCTCACTGAACCCGTACTGAAACATCGACGCCCAGCGCGCGCGGCCTGCGTCCACCGGCCAACCCGAGACGCTCGCCTCCACATACGACACCGCGTCCGCGAGGCGGGCGCCCTCACACACGTCGAGCAGACGCACGACCTCACGCCACATCGCAGGTGAGGGCGATCCGTCGAACGCGGCGCGGAGGTCTGCGACCACGTCACCCAGCGACTCGGGCTCGGCGTCCTCACCGATCGAGAGCTGCCCCTCTCGCACCAGCGTGAGGAGTTGATCAGGCGTGATCGTCGTCACCCCGTGGGCCTGCGCGTCGGCCAGGACCCCCGCGGCGCCGCCGTGGCCCACCATGAGCACGCCGGTCGCGGCAGTGACCCGGGACACGACCACCCCTCCTGCGGCCCGGATCTTCGCCTCGACCTCGGCGCGTCGTCGATGTGGGATGCCCCCGGTGAGTGCGATCTTGAGACCGTCGAGGTTGAGCATGTCGTGCACCTGCTTTGTGTTGGGCATAAATGTATCACTCATGCCATCCATCACTTCAAGCGCGCCAGGCTCGAGATGTCGATCGCGTCGCGAGCGGCGTCCATTCGACCATGACATGCACCGGGCGCAGATGTTTCGCCTCGAGATCGGGTTCTGCTACCGTACGCGCTCACCACCACGCCACTTCGTCGAGACCACCCACATGACACGCCATCCCTACGCCCTCGCCGCGCTCGCCGCGCTGGCCTGCGCCATCCCCTCCACAGCGTCCGCGCGCAGCAGCTACGTCAGCCGCGTGCCAAACGGGAGCGCGAACGCGTGCCTGACCTGCCACGTCACGAGCGGCGGAGGCGGCGCGTGTGGGTCCAGGCCTTGCCTGAACGACTTCGGCAACGTGTTCAACGCGAACGGGAGGGCGTGGAGCGCCGACCTCGCAGGCGGCGACGCCGACGGGGACGGCTGGTCCAACGGGCATGAGCTCCTGGACCCGTTCGGTCAGTGGAGCCAGGGCCAGGCGTCACCGGGAGTGGGCGCGAACGCCACGCTCCCCGGCGACGACGCTCAGGTCCCCTCGCGCGACCTCTGCGCGGCCTCCGAGGACAACGACTGCGACCCGAACGCGACCTGCGCCGACGGGGACGCCAACGCGGGCGACTTCTCGTGCGCCTGCCCCGTCGGGTTCGACGGCTCGGGGCACACGCTCGTCGACACGACCATGAACGCGGTCTCCGCGCCCTACACGCTCAACGCCGCGCCGATCGCCGGCTGCATCTCACCGTGCGACGACACCAATGTCTGCCGCCAGGACCTCGGCAACGCCTGCACGCCCGGCGCGAACGGCGTGACGTGTGGCTGCGTCGACGGCTTCTTCGACGACGGGACGACCTGCGCCGACGTCGACGAGTGCACCAATCCCACGACCTGCGGCGAGGATCAGGGCAACGGCACGTGCTCGAACAACGACGGCGGGTACTCCTGCTCCTGCGACTTCGGCTACCAGCCCAGCGGCACCGGCCAGGCGCTCACGTGCGTCGACACCGACGAGTGCGCGCTCGACATATGCGGCGCCACGGGCGTCGACAGCTGCTCGAACACGGACGGCTCCTACGACTGCACCTGCGCCCTGGGCTTCGAGCCCACCGGCACCGCGATCGATCTCTCGCTCCAGTGCTCCGACGTCGACGAGTGCGCCGCGGCCAACGCCTGCGGCAAGGACCTCGACGCGAGCAACCTCTGCGCGAACAACTCGGGCGGCTACGACTGCTCGTGCGCGGCGGGCTACGCGGACGACGGGACGACCTGCGCCGACGTCGACGAGTGCCTGAACGACCCGTGCGGCGCGGACTCCACGTCGTGCAGCAACGAGGACGGCTCCTACACCTGCGCGTGCGCGGCCGGCTTCGCCTTCGACGGGACGACCTGCGTCGTCGAGAACCCCTGCACGCGAGGCCTGGACAACTGCTCGGATGACGCCATCTGCGCGCCAGCGGACAACGCCTCGGGGTTCACCTGCACCTGCGCGCCCGGCTTCATGGGCGACGGGGTGACGTGCGGCGACGTGAACGAGTGCGACGGCGACAACGCCTGCGGCACCGAGCTCGGCGACAACACCTGCACGAACAACCTCGGCGGCTACACGTGCGCGTGCACCGACGGGTTCACCTTCGAGGGTCAGGGCCCCACGCTCACGTGCGTCGACATCGACGAGTGCCTGGACGACCCTTGCGGTGAGAACTCGGCGTCGTGCAACAACGCCGACGGCGGCTTCTTCTGCATGTGCGACGACGGCTACGCCGCCGGGCGCAACCAGCCCTGCGCCGACGTCGACGAGTGCGCCGACGCCACGACCTGCAACGCCGACTCGGGCGCGGGGACGTGCGCCAACACGCAAGGCAGCTTCGAGTGCACGTGCGCCGACGGCTACGCCGCGCTCGGCGGCCGCACCGACTGCATCGACATGGACGAGTGCTCCGCCGGCACCGACGACTGCGCAGACGGCGAGGAGTGCATCAACCAGCCTGGCGGGTTCTCATGTGAGGACGCGGGCCCGGGCGCGGACGCCGGGGGTGACCCCGACGCCGGCGGCGAGGTCGACGCCGGCGGTCAGGCCGACGCCGGCGGACCGGACGACGGCGGCGACGGCGACGAGGACGCGGACTGCGCCTGCAGCTCGGCGAGCACGCCGAGCCCGGCGCCGCTCGGCTTCGTGATCGCGTTGCTCGCGCTGGTGGGCTGGCGCAGGCGAGACTCTGTCTCTTATACACATCTCCGAGCCCACGAGACAGGCAGAA
>CAJXPN010000655.1 GCA_913058025.1 uncultured Myxococcales bacterium
CGAGATTTCTGCCTGTCTCGTGGGCTCGGAGATGTGTATAAGAGACAGCGCCTGGTCCGACACCATCGACCAGCGCGTCCTCCACGGCACGGGCTTCATGGAGGTCGTCTTCCTCGCTCGCCCCAGCGCCACAATCGTCTTCACCGACCTGTTCTTCAACATGTCCGGCGAGCTGCCGACCTGGGCCACCAAGATCCTGGTCAAGATGGTCGGCGCGTACGGGCGCCCCGCGCAGAGCCGCCTGGCGAAGTCGATGATAAAGGACCGCCCCATCGCCGGTGCCGCGCTCCAGGCCGCGCTCGACACCTGGGACTTCGACGCCGCGCTCGTCGCGCATGGTGACCCGATCACCCGAGACGCCCGCGCGCAGGTCGAGACCGCGACCGCCTGGATGCGCGGAGCTTGACGGGGTGCAGTCGCAAATGGGTGGCAGCAGCGAAAACCCTCGCGAAACGTGGTCGAAAACCGTGAGGATGTGACCGCGCATGGAGCGTCACGATGAGCGCGTCATCGCACGATTTCAGGCAACGAATCCTTGGGTATAATACACCCATTCCTCGGCCGTCGGCGCGTATCCTCAGAGGCGCGCACGACCGACACTCCGCCCCCATGTCGGGGCGCCTGGAACCGGACCGGACCTTTCGAACGAGGAGTGACATGGACACCCGACATCTCCGCACCGCTGCTCTGACCGTGACATGCCTCTGCATGGCGCCGCTGCTCACGGCAGCAGACTGCTCGGGCGCGCTCGGCGGCCAACCTCACCACGGAGACTGGATCGACGACGACCCTGGCGGCGTGACATTCTATCGATTCGACTCGAACGGAGAGATGATCTACACGACCGAGATTTACAGCTCGTCGAAGCTGAAAGACGACATCAAGCTCGAGATCCAGGCCACCTGCACGCGCCCCGAAGGCTACGAGCCCGAGGCCGACGGTACCTACACACTCCATTGCGTCAACGAACGCTCCACGCGCGCCTCGCATCGCATGGGCGCGAAGATCAACGCGACCAAGGCCCTCGGCGAGGCGTTGGGTACGCGACGCACAAGGGACAGGACGATCGAGGTGCGTCGAGACGGAGAACGCATGGTGGTCACGCGCTTGCCCAACACGAGCCATGGTCATCCGAACACGCATACCTTCGAGTCTACGGATCGAGCACTCGCAGACTCGTTCCTGGACAGGTTCCGCGAGGGCACCACGCTCATCACGGAGCCGACTGTGACCACGCGCCAGAAGGACCTCCCCTGAGCACGCAACGTCACCATGTCCTCCCCTCCTCGTCTCCTGGCCAACCATGCTTGCGTGTCGGGGAAGGTCAGACTGTGGTGCTCATCCTGTTGAAGCAACCCTGCGCCTGGATGCGCGGAGCTTGACGGGTGGCCTCCCCATGACGAAGTTCCCAGCGCACCCGCCCGCGCGCGTGCGGTTCGTCACACGACACACACGAGGCACGACGTGGCAGAAGGTAAGAAGAGGATCGCGATCAAGGCGCTCAAGATCATCGGAGGTCTGTTCGCCCTGCTCGTCGTCGGGCTCGGCGTGCTGGCGTTCACGTTCGACACGCCTCGCCCGGAGGGCACTCCAGGCCCCGAGGCGGAGGCGATGGCGGAGAGCATGCTCGAGGCGCTGGACGCAGACGCCTGGGCCAGGACCGGCGCAGCGCGCTGGACCTTCCCCGGCGGCACGTCGCACCTGTGGGACCGCCGCCGCAACCTCGCCCAGGTCACCACGGGCGAGGACGTCGTCCTCGTGGACCTCGCCACGCGAAAGGGCGTCGTGGTGAAGGGGGACGAGGCCGACGCCGACGCGCTCGTCGCCAACGCCTACGCCCGCTGGGCCAACGACTCCTTCTGGCTCGCCGCGCCCTACAAGATCATGGACCCGGGCACCGCGCGCGCCGTCGTCGTCACCGACGACGGCGAGCGCGGCCTGCTCGTCTCGTACTCCTCGGGCGGCGTCACCCCGGGCGACGCCTACCTCTGGCTGACCGACGACACCGGCCGCCCTCGCGCGTGGCGCATGTGGGTGAGCAACATCCCCATCGGCGGCCTCGAGTTCGGCTGGGGCCCCTTCGAGAAGACCGCCTCGGGCGCCTACCTCGCCTCCGAGCACGCCGGCGCCGTCCCGCTCACCCTCACCGACGTCGAGGCGACCACCACGCTCTCCGAGCTCACCGGCGGCGACGACCCCTTCGCCCCGCTGGTCGCCCGAGGGAAGTGATTATTCGCGGCCTCGCCGCGTCAGACACCTGCGAACCGGTCGCCGCACGCTGCGCACATCACGTCCACGCTGGACAACCGCGCGCCGAGCGCGAAGATGGACCGGTTCCAAACAGTCCGCACAACACGACGCGCCGCGCGCGACTCACTACGTGACAGCAGCCCGGGCACCCGCCCGGGCGCGGCGCCACGACCAGGAGCCCCACCATGTACGACGTCCAGACCAAGCGAATCCTCATCGGCCTCGCCGTCGTGGGCGCGAGCTCGCTCGCGTGCACCTCGACGCAGACCGGCAAGGCCGGCGAGCTCGAGTTCACCTACGTCACCGACGACGACGTCCGAGACTTCAACAAGGCCATCGCCGTGGGCGCTCGCCTCGACCTCGAGGTCCGCGAGTCCGGCAACGCCCCCTATCAAGAGCGCAAGGTCACGATCAACGAGGCGACCTCGTCCGACGAGTCTGTCCTCAGCGTCGTGGGCACCAGCGGCGACGTCTTCACCGTCGAGGGCACCGGCACCGGCAGCGCCGAGCTCCGCGCCGACGCGACCACCGTCGACTCCGGCGAGGGCCTCGTCGACACCATCGACATGCGCGCGGCCATCCCCGAGGTCCTCAAGCTCCAGCACTCCTGCGGCGACAACCCCTCGGGGCGCGTGGGCAAGTACCTCGTCGACCAGACCATCCTCATCCCCTTCGAGATGGAGCTGGCCGACGGCCAGCCCGTCATCGGCTACGGCTACTACCCCGTGACCGCCGAGCCCGCCGCCGCGCTCACGCCCGTCGTGGACACCAAGGCCCAGGCCTTCATCCACTACACCACCGCCGAGGCCCCCCAGCAGGTCACGCTGACCTCGGACATCGACTCGGCCACGCTCACCCTCGACCTCGTCGATCCGGGCGACATCGACGGCGCCACCCTCGCCGTCGCCCCGCCGCTGCGCGAGGGCCGCACCGAGCTCTTCTACGCCCTGCCGACCGTGGGCTCCGACCCCGTCTGCCAGGCCAACACGGCCGTGACATTCGAGGTGACCACCCCCGAGACGTGTTCGGTCCGTGAGGCCAGCGCGCCGCTGACCGAGGAGGCCCGACAGTACGGATGGTTCTCCATCACCGGAATCGCCCAGGGTCAGTGCCTCATCAACGTCACGCACGCATCCGGCGCCGCTGGCGCTGGCGTCACCACCGAGCTCAGCGTCGGCGTCAACGCGCCGTGATCGTGGTCGCGAGGCCCGACTGAGAGCCACCGAGAGGGCGCCGCGTTTGCACGCGGCGCCCTTTTGCGTTCGTGTGGGGGCCGAGGTGTGGTGGGGCTGCTTTGGGTGCGGCCGAGAGGGCGTTTCGCGCGGTGCGAGGCTCTCCTGGGAGCGTCCGAGAGAGCGGGGAGTGTGGTGCGCCCCGCCGCCGGGCCTTCGGCCCTTGGCGCCCCCCGCCTGCGGCAAGGGGCTCAGGACATCTGGGCTGTTCTTGCGGGGAGGTGCGCGTGTCTTTGGCGGTTGGAGGAGGCGATGCGGCTGCCCTCCCCGCCG
>CAJXPN010000656.1 GCA_913058025.1 uncultured Myxococcales bacterium
CGGGCAGCGCGTCCCACTGGTCGAGGCCGATGCCCACGGCGGTCCCGGCGACCACGGCGACGGGGATGCACAGGAAGTTGAGCAGGGGCACGGCGAGCATGAGGTTGGTGCCGGCGCCAAAACCCAGGCTGAAGGGGCGCTGGTCCCAGACCGCGCGCATCTTCTGCTTGAGCGAGAGCTGGCGGCGCTCGAGCAACGTGTCCGTGTACTCCACGCTCACGAAGAACGCGCCCACGGTCATCGACGCGGCGGTGGCGACGAGCGCGCCGGCCACGGGGACGACGTTGAGGAGGAGCAGCGGGAGCGTCGCGGCGAGGTGGAGCGTGACCATGAGCGCGCTGGAGCCGATCGAGCGGAGCGTCGACGGGAGGAAGGGCGCGTCGGGCGGCTCGACGTAGCGCGGCCCGAGCAGCTCGCGCTCGGTCCTCTGTGAGAGCGCGTCGTTGAAGGGGCTCGCGAGCACGCTGCCGACGGCCATCGCGCCAAAGTAGGTCAGGATCACGACGGCGACCCTGGACGCGGCGGCCACGACCCACCACAGCGCCACGAGCCCCCAGTCGTACCACTGGGCCACCTCGGGGTAGGCCCACAGCCACTCCATGATCGCGCCCGCCAGGCCCCACGTCATCACGAGGCCGACCGAGAACAGGCCCATGTTGATCACGGCGGGCACGGCCACCAGCCCCCAGAGCTTCGGGCGCTTGGCGATGAACGCGACCGCCTTGAAGGGCATCTTGAGCCCGGCCAGGAACCGCTTCGAGTTCGCGCCCTCGCGGTGCGCGAGCACGTGCTTCATCATCGGGTGGAGCGCGTCGTCCTCATGCTCCAGCCACACCGGGAGCTGGCGTGACTTCGACCACGCGCTCACGACCATTTCGCCGCCTTGTCCTCGATCGCTCAACGCCACACTCCGCTCGGACGGTTTGACAACACTGGTGGGCCGCGATTCAATACACGCGCCCCCACCCCCTCGAGATCCCACATCATGATCGACCGCGCCCGCAAGCACCACCTCGCCGCGCTCGCGCTCCTCATCGCCTCGGCGGCGGGGTGCATCGAGACGCCCGAGCTCGAGGTCGACTGCGCCGAGAGCATCTGGGGCTGCGCCCCGGACGGCGGCACCAACGGCCCGCCTCGCCCCGACGCGGGCGGACCCGACGAGGGCGAGTGCGACCCCGGACAGCGAGCGTGCGCCGACGGCACCGACTACATCCGCTGCTTCCAGTCCGAGTCGGGCCAGTTCACCTGGACCGAGCCGCTGCCGTGCGGCGGCTCGTGCCTGGGCGATGGCTTCTGCTGTGAGAGCTCGTGCTCGGAGGGCGAGTCGATCTGCACGCTCGACGGCGTCCAGCGCTGCCAGCAGCAAGAAGACGGGTGCTTCGCGTTCAGCCCGCCGTCGCCCTGCCCCGACGGGCAGACGTGCGCCGAGGGCGGCGAGTGCGTCTCGCTGGGGGCCTGCACGTCGACGTGTGAGCGCCTCGACGTCCGGTGCGATGGGGACCGCTACCGAGGGTGCGTGGAGGTCGAGCCTGGGTGCTTCCAGCTCGACCCGACGCTCCAGAGCTGCCCGGAGGGGTCGGTGTGCAGCGACGGCGCGTGCCTGCTCCAGTGCCAGGACGATTGCCCCGCCGAGGGCGACGCCGCCTGCGAGGCCAACACGAAGCGGCGCTGCCAACCCGGCGCCGACGGCTGCCTGCGCTGGTTCGACACCCAGGTCGCCTGCGACGTCGGCCCGCCCAGAGCAGGCTGCCGCAGCTTCACGCTCGGCCAGGACGTCCCGCACTCGGCGTGCGTGCAGACCTCGAACGTGAACTCGAACAACCCCTGCGGCTCGCGCGGCTGCACCTGGGCCATCTGCAACGACGGCTCGTGGAACTACTTCTGCAACTCCCCGATCCTCGGGTGCGACCCCGCCAACGTCTACGCCCACGCGACCTGTCAGTGACCCCCAGCCTGACCTGACACGTCCGGAGGCGCGGGCTGCTCGAGCGCCTCGGGCCACGCGCACCCGTAGACCAGGTGCGCCGTGACGGTCTCCGCGCCGATGTCGGCGGTGGCGGGCCTGCCCTCCTCGTCGAGCTGGACGGACCACGTCGCGGTGTCCTGGGCGGGGTTGCCCGGGTGGAAGGGCACGCTCGTGCGCCGCGAGAGCGCGCCGTGCGCGTCGAAGCGGTGGGTCTGCGTCGACTGGCCCGTGCGGAACACCATGTCCATCGCGCCGCCCTCGCGCCACGTGATCGTGTGGCCGATGAGCTTCGGCTCCTTGACGTCGCGCGCGTCGATGCTGCTCGAGGTCACGCGCACGAGCTTGTCGGAGACCGAGCCGGAGCCGTGGGTGAATCGAGAGCGGAGGAGCTTGGGGTCCTCATCGTCCACGACGTACTCCATGACGCCGTGGGTGGTGACCGTGACGAACCCGGCCTCCGGCGACCAGTCGTAGGCGCCGTGGACGTACGTCTGGTGAGGCTGATTCTCGTGCTCGATCGTGACCCGAGCGGCCTCCAGCCGCCCTCGAGGGTCCAACTCGACGACGTAGCGCGCCCACGACCCATTCTCGGAGACCCCACCCGGCTGGTACGCGACCTCCCAGCGTCGCTCGCTGAACCGCACCCACCGCGAACGGGTCGTGACGCCGGACGCGTCGCGGTGGTCGATCCGGCAGAGGTCGGCGTTGGGCCCCTCGACGCGCGCGAAGAGGAACCCCGTGAGCTGGCGCATGAGCAGCGCGGCGTGGAAGCGCGCGAGCGTGTCCACGCGGGGGTCCTCCGCGGCGAGCGCCTCGGGCTCCGCGGCGGGCTCGGGCGGCGCAGCGAGCGCCTGCGCGCTCGCGCAGACCACGAGGCAGAGGACGGCGAGCGAACGGAGTGTTCTTGCAGAGTTCATGGCGACTCCTCCTGGGCCCTGGGGCTGTCGTAGGGCCAGTCGCAGCCGTAGACGTAGTGCGTGATCCGCTTCTCGATGCCCTGGTCCACCGAGGAGGGTCTGCCGAGGTCGTCGAAGCGCACCGACCATTCGTACGAGGGGATGAGCATGGGCCGACGCGAGCTGCGCTGGAGCGCCCCGTGGACGTCGTGGCTCTGCGTGACGTCGCTCGAGCCATCGAAGCCGGTGACCTCGACGGAGCCGTCCGAAGCCCACGCGTGCCTGAACCAGATGTCGCCCTCCCCGACGTGCCGGATGTCGAGCCAGCTCGGCCCGACGGTCAGCGTCTGCGCGAGCCTCGTCCCGACGGGTGAGCGCTCGAGGCGACGCAGGTTGACGACGCCTGGCGCCTCGGGATCGCGGCGGTACTCCTCGAGGGCGCGCATCTCATCGACGTGCATCCTCGCGACCGACCCCTTCAGCGACCAGTCCATCCGCCACACGTCGCGCGCCTTCGGACCCCCAGGGGCGAACTCGGTGACGCGGACGAGCGCGAGGCGCCCCTGCTCATCGAACGTGGCGGTGTGCATGGTCCAGGTGCGCTCGCCGATGGAGCCCACGCGGACGGTCGCCATCTCCCAGCGCCGCCCACTGAACCGCACCCACTTCGACCGCGAGGCGCGGCCGATCTCGTCGCGCTCCTCGATGAGGCACAGGTCCGCGTTGGGACCCTCCACGCGGTAGAACAACCCGTCCGTGAACCAGTGCGCGACCATCCCCGAGAGCACCCTCGCGATGGCGGCCTCGACCTGTTCGTCGTCGGGGACGAACACCGCTGGCGAGGCCTCCTCGGGCGCCACGGCGGGTGCTGCCGACGCGCCTGCGCATCCC
>CAJXPN010000657.1 GCA_913058025.1 uncultured Myxococcales bacterium
TCTCGTGGGCTCGGAGATGTGTATAAGAGACAGGTGGGCACCATAACGCAGCCGGAGGAGTTTGCCAACGTCGGACTTCACCGCTCAGGCGACCCAGGACGCACAAAAAACCCGCCGAAAGCTCGATGGCGTTCGACGGGTCCTCGAAGAGGCGAGTATGTCAGGAAGAGAGCAGGTTCAGTTGCCGCTCTCGATGACGATGCCCTTCTTCTCGACCTTTTTCTTGCGCGTCTTCTTCTTACGAACAGTGCGCTCCTGCTGGATGACCTCGAGTTCGGTGAGGACCTCCTTGAGCGTACGCTTGGTGACCTCGGCGACGTCGACGTCGTCGCGGTTACGAAGCAACAGGTTGAACTTACCACGGGTCTGAGCGATCGTAATCAGCTCGGCCTCGTCCACCGACACCGAGAGGGTGACGGTGTTGTAGTTCGACTGCGTGCGCTTCTTCTCGTCGTCGTTGCCCGTCGAGACCTCGGAGATCTGCTGGCCGGTGGCGAGAAGCGTGACGTCCTGGAGGAGCGTCATCGTGACGTATCCGACCTCACCCTCGGCCGCATCAGCGGTAGGGATGAGCTCGTTCTTGGTGCTGATCGGGAACGTGCCGAGGATGTCGACGCGGTCGCCAGGGCGCATCAGGCCAGAGACTCCCGTGACGGCGTCGACGGGCATCGACATGGCGCGCTCGCCGAGGGGGATCTTGGAGGACAGGTCCCTGGAGACCTCGCTGACCGAGAAGTCCGAGGCGAGGATCATCGACCCCTCCTTGACCTTCACCGCGAGCGCAGTGCCGAGGTAGATGTCGGCCTCCTGCTTGTCGATGTAGTTGGGCGGGAGGTAGCGCTCGGGGACGGACTCGATCGTGATCAGATCCTTGGTGAGCTGGGTGCCCGCGGGGATGTCACGCGCGGCCTTCACAACCTCTTTCTGGATACCGATGAGTTCCTGTTTCTCCTGCTCGACCTGGTTCGCATACAGGAAGAGCAAGCAGGCGGCGAGCGTGCCCACCACGAACGCTGCAAAGAGTAGCTTTTTCTTGGCCATGATTTCTCCGAGGTGGTCGCGACGAACACGTCAACGGGTTGGCACCCGTTCTTGCACGATAGAGATGCTGTGAGACCGGACGGGCTCAAGGCTGACACTCTTGGATATGGGAAAGAACATATCAGAGCGCGGTGAGGCCCGTCCAGCGAGAGGAGGGCAAAAAAGTGAAAGGCGAGCCCCAAGTTGGGGCTCGCCTTCGCGCGCTCGTGACCGAAGTCGTGGAGCTCAGACGCCACCACTCACGTGGGGGCTGTAGTATTCGCGCCGGATCGTCTCGACGGCATACTCGAGGAACGTCTGAAGCGAATCCTCAGGGATGTCCTCGATAGGCTCCTCGGCCTGACCGTAGTGGTTGATCGGCGCGTTCTTGATCGTGAGGCCCTCGAGGTTCGAGACGAACTCGTTGGCGGCCTCCTTCATCGCCGGAGGGAGGTCCTTGCTCGGGTGGTGTTTGATGTGGAGGAACACCTCTCCGCGAGTGTTCATGTCCATCACGGCATACTTGAGCGTGCCATAGCGCACGTTGAAGCCGCCGACCTTGCCCCCGCCGGGGGTGATGTCGCAGCCGAGCTGGCGCGCCGAAATGAACGTCTTCATCATGGCGTCTTTGCGAGTCTCGCCGCCCAATTTATTGGCCTTGGCGAGGATTTCCAGAGTATCCAAATCGTATCTCCTAGGTTGCGTGTTTCGCGCTGGGCGTACGTCGTGGTGCGTGGGCCGATGTTCTCGGCGACGGGAGGGCGACCACTTCCTGCAAGGGTACGCTCCGGTTTGGATCAGCGCGTCCCCTCATCTCGGGGTGACACGTCGACAAAAGCCTTCTCCGACAAAGCATTACCTCCAGAGGCTCTGGACGCCGGCAGACTCACTGGCGGACATGTTAGAACGTTCGCGATCCAAATGGAAGAGGAGTGACGACGTCAGCGCGATCGACTTCGACGCTTGCGGAGCGTTCTGACGGCGCGCATGTTAAGGTCACGCGCGCGGAGCGTTCCTGCTCGCGCGCGTAACGAATCGTTTTCGGACGTCGTTCGTTATTCGTGTCCGCGCCGACGACCCTCGCCCCAAAGGGGCGGTCGTCGATCGGACACGAACCGCGAGCCAGTGCAGAGGGTTGGACAGGTGCAGCAGCTAGATTTTCGAGGCATGCCGTTGATGTTGGTCGGCAGGGACCCAGACATGTTGGGCCTGCTGCGTGAGGTTCTCATCGATGCGGGGTTCCTCGTGAGCGCGAAGCTCCTGGACAGCTTCGCGCGTAACGTCATGGCCCATGAGCCGGCGTCCACGCTCATCTACGACGAGTCCCCAGGAGAGGCAGACGCCGAGCGGCTCTGGGCGAGCCTACAGGAGACTGGCTGGGCGCACGTCCCGTTGCTCGTGCTCTCAGAGGTCTTCGACGGAGCGCGCGTGGCGAGGTGCCTCGATCGCGGGATATCAGAGTACATAAGCAAGCCATTCGACGTCGACGAGCTTGCCGCGCGCGTGCGCAAGGTGCTGCGCGACGAGATGACCGACGTCGGCCTCGCCGAGCCGAGTGAGATCGAACAAGAGCAGGGGTTCTCGGGAGACCTTGCCTACATGGGCCTGCCCGATCTGCTCATGAACCTCCATCAGAACCGGCGAACCGGTGATCTGACGGTCTCGATGGACGAAGGAGACTACGTCTTCCAGTTCAGCGCAGGAGAGTTCATCAACGTCCGGGGCCCGAAGCGGATCAAGGGCAACAAGGCGTTCTACCGCGCGATCCGTCTGTTCTATGGGCGCTTCGTCTTCGCGCCGCTCGAGGAGTCGCACGCCTTCAAGAACGTCAACGACTATGGCCCGCTGCCCAACCTCGTGTTGTCGGCGGTCCAGGAGTCCGACGAGTATCCGATCACGCGCAACCAGCTCCCGCCCGATCCGATCACGGTGATGCTGTCTCCCGAGGCGTCCACCGACGCCTTCAGTCAAGACCTGCGGCTGCTCCGGCCGTTGCTCAAGCGCCCCGACCTCCCCTACACCATCGACGACCTCGTGCTCGCGTCCCCCAAGACCGATCTGCAGGCCGCCGGCGAGCTGCTCCGGCTGTTCAACGACGCCGTGCTGGTGCTCGCGGATTGAGGGCGCTCGTACTGGGATCGAGGCGCCGAGAGCGTGACGCGCTCGCGCGTTCGCTTGCGGCCGCGGGCGCGCGGGTGAGGGTCGAGCGCGCCTTCGAGTCGCGCCCCATAGAGGGGGTCGAGGATTCGGTCGTGCTCGACGCAGCGGACGCCGAGCAGGTCATAGAGGCAGCGAGGGGTTGTAACGTCCTCTACCACGTCGCGCGTCCAGCGGGCGCCGCGCGAGGCGCGGCGGTGGCGAGGTCGCTCGCGCGCGTGGCGCGTGAGTCGCTGATCGCGCGTATCATTGTGGTCTCGGACGCGGCGACGCTCATCGCGCATGCGGGCGGCGTGACGTCGTCGGATCGCGGCGTACCTGGGCGCGGCTGGCCTGAGGAGGTCGAGGGCCTCTATGCGCTGGAGCGATCGCTCGCGCGCGCCGCCGCTGACGGGTTGCACGCGAGCGTGCTGTTGCCAGGTTATGTGTGGCACGAGGGGGAGGAGAACGCCGTCGAGGAGGCACGCGCGGGCTCGGGGAGGCTCACCGTGGCGAGCGCTGCGACGCTGAACGCGACGTTGATCGCGATGTCGCTGTCAGCGCGCGCGGGCGCGCGCTACACGCTCGGGGGA
>CAJXPN010000658.1 GCA_913058025.1 uncultured Myxococcales bacterium
GAGTAGATCGTCGGCAGCGTCAGATGTGTATAAGAGACAGCGCACGTACACCAACGCGCTCGCTGGCGGCGAGGGGTTCCCGCAGCTCGCCGGCATGGACCCGCCTATCGGCGTGGCCACGGGTCTGAACTTCTGCCCGCTGTTCGTCGGCACGTTCGGCCCCGACGAGAACTACACGGGCTTCAGCTCTGGGATGAACAACACGGCCCGCCTGCAAGGCGTGGCCGAGCGCGACGAGATCTTCTGCATGGACTCCTTCGTCACCGCGCTCGGTGACCCGGAGCGGTTCGGCCCCGAGCGCCACGCCACGGTCAAGAACGTCGCCGAGCCGCTCGCGTTCCACGAGCTCGAGTCCTGAGCGCACCGGTCACGCGACGCCAAGCGCCGGGCTCCTGCGCTCGCGCTCACACGCAGTCGCAGTCGTCGTCGTCGCAGTCGCGGAGGCCGTCGCAGTCGTTGTCTCTGTCGTCCCCGCACAGCGTCTCGACCCCGCCGATCTCATAGCCCATGGGGGGCTGACACAGGCCGGTCACGTCGATCGTCGCGCGTGAGCATGCGCCGACGCCGATGCCCTCGTAGAGGCAAGGGCAGCCCTCGTCGGTGACCCCGTCGCAGTCGTTGTCGAGCCCATCGCACAGCCCGTTCTCATCGGGAGTGTAGCTCGGCGGCTTCTCGCAGTTCTCGAGCGCGACGAGCTTGCCTGCAGCGCACACGCCTTGATCGTTTTCCAGGTAGGAGCACGGTGTGCAGCCCTCGTCGACCTCGCCGTCGCAGTCGTTGTCGAGGCCATCACAGATCGACTCTTCCTGCTGGTAGAACGACGCCAAGCACTCTCCGGTCGGGATGACCCGCTGACCGAGCCCGCACGCCCCCTCCGTCCTCCCATTGAAGGCACAGCGGCAGCGCTCGTCGATGGCGCCGTCGCAGTCGTTGTCCACGCCATCACACCAGGTCTCCTCGACGGGCTGGTGGTTCGAGGGAAGCTCACACGAGCCGCCTCGTTCGCGCGCCTGAGCGCAGACGCCCCGGTTGGGCTGACCGGGCACCGAGCAGATCTCGCCGCAGCCCTCGTCGACGGTGCCGTCGCAGTTGTTGTCGAGCCCGTCGCAACGCTCCGACGTGCTGTACCCGGCAGGCGCGCCGCATTGCTGACGCGTGTCGGTGACGCCGAAGGCGCACACGCCGAGGCTGGACGCCTGGTAGGGGCAGAGGCAGCCCTCGTCGACGGCGCCGTCGCAGTCGTTATCGACCCCATCGCACGCGCTCTCGTCGGTCTGGTAACGGTAGGGAGCCACGCACCTGCCGACCTCACGCTGGGTCGCCTGGGAGCACACGCCCATGCCGATCCCGAGGTAGTCACAAGGGCAGCCCTCGTTGACGAGCCCATCCTCGTCGTCGTCGATCTGGTTGTCACACAGCTCCACGCAGCCAGCCGCGGCGCACGCGCATGAGCGCCTGGCGCAGTCGGGGTCTTCGCAGTCGACGAGGCCGTCGCCGTCGTTGTCGAGGTCGTCCGAACAGAGCGCGACGGGCTCGCCGCCCACGCAGTCTCCGGCGCCTCCGTCGGCGCACGTCGCGCCGGGCACATCGGCCGAGCAGGACTTGCGCGCGCAGTTCGTGTCGTCGCAATCGACGTCGCCGTCGCCGTCGTTGTCGACGCCGTCGTCGCAGGTCTGCTCCGAGGACTCCCCGACCTCCACGGCCGCGTCGACACCAGCGTCCTCACCGCCGCCCGACTGCGCCGTGAACAGACAACCCGAGAGCATGAGAGACACACACACCGACACGAAACACGGACACCTCATGACACCGCCGACACGAAAGAGCTGATAGAGCGAAGACCCGGACGCTGTTGCATGCACCAAGGTTGGCGCGCGCGCGGCCTCGTGTCAAAGTCTGCGTCCGACCGACCATGACCACGACGCCAGTGAGGCCACCATGGCAGATGCACGTCCTCCCTACGAAGCCCCCCGAGACCACTTCCACCCCCCCGTCGGGATCGTGGTCATGGTCGGCGCGGCGGGCTCCGGGAAGTCGACGTGGGCGGCGGCGATGTACCCAGGCGTCACGCCGCTCTCATCGGACACGCTCCGCCTCCTCATCACGGACGACGAGGACAACCAGGCGTCCTCTCGCGACGCCTTCAGGTTGCTCGAGGAGCTCGTGCGCGCCCGGCTCATGCACGGGAGGATCGCGATCGTCGACGCCACGAACACGCGAGCCGAGGCGCGCGCGCAGTGGCTCCAGATCGCGCGTGACCTCGACGTCCCCTGCTGCGCCATCTGGGTCGACACGCCCGAAGACGTCTGCGCGCAGCGCCAGGCGGGCCGCGAGCGCAAGGTCCCGATGCGCGTGATCGCCAGGCACCACGCGGCGCTCTCGGGCGCACGCGAAGAGCTCGTCTCGGAGGGCTTCGACGCGGTCCTACGTGTACGGGACGACGGCCCCATAGAGGTCCTCTCGCCGTGGTCTCCTCCAGATCGCGAGCAGTTCGGTGTGGGCGGGGCGCTCGTCCGGCGTGGCGAGCTCGACATCGTCGGCGACGTGCACGGATGCCGCGACGAGCTCCTCGCGCTGCTCGACGCGCTCGGCTGGTCACTCGGCGCGGGCGGCTGGTCACACCCGGGCGGCAGGCTCCTCGTGTTCGTGGGCGACCTGACCGACCGCGGACCACACAACCTGGACACGCTCACGCTCGCGCTCGACATGATCGACTCGGGCGCGGCGATCCTCGTGCTGGGGAACCACGACGACAAGCTGCGCCGCTACATGCAGGGAAACAAGGTAAACGTCGACGAGCACCTGAAGACGACCACCGACGAGCTCGACGCGCTCGACGATCAGACCCGCGGCGCGCTCCAGGAGCGCGCCATCGCGACGCTCCAGGCCGCGCCCCTCTGGGCCGCGTTCGCGCCGACCGCGGAGGATCCGCGCGGCGAGCTCGTCGTGGCGCACGCGGCGTGGAAGCCCTCTCTCATCGGCGCCAAGCTCGACAAGGTCCGCTGGTTCTGCCTCTACGGGCCGAGCACGGGGAAGACCAACGCGCTGGGCTACCCGGAGCGCCTCGACTGGCGCAAGCGTTACCCATCGAGCGCGCCGACGTGCGTGACCGGCCACACGCCATACCTCGGCGAGCCGGACGCGCACGCTCAGACGATCTGCGTGGACACGGGCTGTGTCTTCGGCGGGACGCTCACGGCGCTGCGCTGGCCATCGCGCGAGGTCGTCTCCGTCCCGGCCGGACGGACCTACAGCGAGAAGGCGGATCTGGGCTCCGAGCCCAGGTTCGCGCAGGACCCTCGAGAACTTTGATTTGAAGGCGCCCGCGCGCTCCCATACACTTCGAGGACGTGGACCACCGCACTCGACGACCTCACTCCTCGACGCGCACGCCACCCTCTGGAGCAGAACGACCGATGTCATCGAACCACAACAACGGCCCCGGATGGGGCTCACTCGAGGACGCCTACGACGGCCTCGAGGAGAGCACCGACCCCACGATCATCCCCGCGAGCGCGCCCCCCATCGCGCCGCCCCCTGGGCAGTCGTCGAACCCGTTCCTCGACGACGAGGCGACCGACCCGGGCCTCGCGCAGGTCAGCTCGCCCGGCCTTCCCGCTGTCGGCTACCCCACGGGAGCCTACAGCTCTCCCGGATTCACGCCCCCCGCTGGCGTCCCCATCCAGCCAGGCGCCGCACCGACCGGAGCCTACAGCTCGCCCGGGTTCACGCCCCCTGCTG
>CAJXPN010000659.1 GCA_913058025.1 uncultured Myxococcales bacterium
TCGTAGATGTAGGGCCCATAGACGAAGACCACGCCGCCGCCCGCGAGCGCGCGAGGGTGCTCGAGGTCGGCAGCGGCCCGGGCGAGCACGCCGCGTGGTTCGCGGGGCAGCTCCCTGGCGTGAACTGGACGCCGTCGGATCGCGGCGAGCGCGCGAGCTGGGCGAGCGCGTGGGTCGAGCACGCGGGGTTGGAGAACTTGAGGCCGCCGCGCGCGCTCGACCTGGCTGACCCGAGCTGGGGACTCACCGAGGAGTTCGACGCGATCGTGGCGATCAACGTGATGCACGCGTCCTGGGAGGGCGCCGCGCGCGCGCTCTTCACGCACGCAGCGGGCGCGCTCGCGGGCGGCGGCGTGGTCTTCGTCTATGGGCCCTACATCTACGACGATCGGCCGCTCGAGCCGAGCAACGCGTCGTTCGACGCGCACCTCAAAGGGAGGGACCCGTCGTTCGGCATCCGGCGCTTCGCCGAGGTCGACGGGTTCGCCCAGAGCGCCGGCTTCGAGCTCACGGAGGACCGCGCCATGCCCTCGAACAACCGCGCGATCTGGTGGACGAAGGGTCTCGACGCTCGATCCGTTCGTCGCTAACCTCCCGCCGAACGTCCACCGACCATGACGCCTCGAAAGGAGCACGCCGCATGAACGCTCGCCCCACCGCCGCCCTCGCCGCCCTCGCCGCCCTCGGACTGCTCGCCTGCACGAGCACTGAACCCAAGCCCGACGAGAACCCCGCCGTCGAGACGAAGACCGCGCCCAACAAGGCCGCCGGCGAAAAGCGCGGCCCAGAGTCGTCAGAGACGAAGGCCGGCGGGCTCGAGGACGCGAGCGCCAAGGCCGCCGCGACCCAGATCTGGATGGGCCTGGACGCCACGGACAACACCTGCCCCCGCGTCTTCGACTACTGGCCCGGCGGCGGCCTGCTCACCACGGCGTGCCACCTCGCGAGCGTGAGCCAGGAGTCTGGCGGGAACCTCGAGCTCGGCGCGTTCGAGGCCGTCAAGCGCCTCTCGCCCGTGCCCGTCTTCCTGAGCGGCCCGCACCAGGACGGCTTCCTCGTCGGCGAGGACGCGTCCTCAGACGACTTCGGCCGCTACAACCCCGCCTTCGTCGACTGGTTCGTCATCAACGCCGTCCCCGGCGCCGACGACCCCGAGCTGCGCGACCGCACCAAGCCCGCCTACGACCGCCACCTCCGCCAGCTCGCGGACACCTTCGAGGTCGTCTACCAGGCCTCGAGGTCCAACGAGGAGTGCTTCATCCGCGAGCGCGACCTCTACCTCGACGCCATCGACTCCGGCTCGGCGTCCTACTACTACGAGCGCTGGTACGCCTACCTCTCGCCCAACTTCTGCAACGACCCCGAGGCGAACAACTGGGACAACATGCCCGAGGGCTACGACGGCAACGTCGTGAAGTCTGCGATGGGCTTCTGGGTCCGTCGCTCCGCCGACGGCACCATGGACCGGTGGCACGACGGCCTCGAGAAGCTGCGCGCGACGTACGCGAACTGAGGCCCCGCCCGACGACTGAACGGACCGTCAGGGGTGTAACAATGTTACAGTGGGCTTTGGTCAGAGCCGCGGGTTTGAAGAGGGCTGGGGGTGGTGTTCCAGCACGGCCCCACAGCCCTCTTCGGATCTGCGAACCACCAGCCACGAGCCGAAACTACGCCATGGAGCCGATCTACCTTCATGGGTTAAGATGTCGGCTCAGCCCGAAGCATGAGACGGATCGGAGGTTCAGATGAGGAAGCAGAGGTACATGGCGCTCGCGGCATGCGTGGCGTTCGCCCTGTGCGCGGCGCCCGCCATCGCGTGGACGCAGAGTGGGGACGATGTCGAGCTCGCGGCCGTCGACGCGCCCTTGCGCATCGCCGTGATCGACGCCACGTCGAAGACCAAGTACTCCAAGAAGATCACCTCCGGGGTGCGCTCTTGGCTCAAGAAGGTCGACGGCGTCGAGTACGTCAAGAACGGCGAGATATCCAAGGCGCTCGATGGCCAGGGGATCGAGGGGAAGGCGCTGCGTTCGTCCAAGACGCTCAAGAAGAACACCGACGAGATCGCCGAGGCGCTCGGTGAGGCGGGCCTGGACGGGGTCGTCCTCGTCGAGGGACGCAGCAAGGGCAAGTACCTCGACGTGATCGTCATCGGAGCGCGAGGCGACGTCATCGAGACCGGCTCGAAGAAGCTCAAGAAGAAGAAGCGCGTCAAGGAGTCCGAGATCAAGAGCGCGCTGGCCGAGCCGCTGCGCGTCCTGAACGCCACCGTGCGTGAGCAGCGCTCCGAGGCGCTCGCCGAGGAAGAGGAGCGCGCCATCGCCGCGTCGCGCGCAGCCACAGAAGCTGCCGAGGCCGAGGCCAACGACACCGATGACCCCTACGGGCTCGGCCTGAAGGACGAGGCGTCGCTCTCGCCCAAGGGCGGCGCGCTCACGCCGACGTTCTCCATCGAGGTCGGCGGGCTGCTCGCGCAGCGCTCGGTCTCCCTGACCAACGACGTCGTCATCCTCGACCACGTCAACCCGTTCGCCGGCGCGACCGCTCGCCTCGACGTCGGGACCGGCGCCGGCCCTGGGCGCGTCGGCCTGACGGTCATCGGCGCGTGGGGCATGGGCTCCGCGCTCGCCGACGACGCAGACCTCGGCGAGTACACGCTCGACGCGACCTACGCGAGCGTCCAGGCCGAGCTCGGCTACGAGTTCGCCGTCGCCGAGACCGTCGCGATCGGCCTCTCGGTGCGCGGCGAGCGCACCTCGGCCACGCTCACGGAGAACCCCCGATACACGGGACACAGGTACACGCTCGGCGGCGCGAAGCTCCTCGCGCGCGCCGCCCTCGGCCCCGCGCAGGTCGAGCTCTCGGGAGGCCCGCTCGCCGTCATCGACGCGGAGACCTCGGACGGCGCCTACGGCGCCGCCGCGCTCGCGCCGCTCGGCGGCTTCTTCGCAGGCGGCCGCGTCCTCTTCCCCGTCAACCCCATGTTCGCCCTCGTCGCCACCTACGAGCTCCGCTCGCTCGGCGCCGAGTACGACGCCGGCGGCGGCTCCAGCTCCGAGCTCATGCACGTCGGCGGCATCGGCCTGCGCACCACCCTCGCGCAGTGACGCCTCGAACAGACTGACGTCAACCTGACGCCCTGAGCGCCGAGTCTCCCCTCTGGGAGGCCCGGCGCTTGCTTCTTCTCCTCCTGTGCATTGGTTACTCCCCGAACTCACACGACTACGGGAGAACACATGCTCAAATACAAAATGCTCGGCCGCTCTGGCCTCAAGGTCTCCGAGATCTGCCTCGGGACCATGAGCTTCGGTGACCAGTGGGGCTTCGGCGCCGACGAGGCCACGAGCCACGAGATCCTGGACGCCTACGCCGCCGCTGGCGGCAACTTCCTCGACACGGCCAACAAATATCACAACGGCCAGACCGAGGAGATCGTGGGCAGCTGGCTCAAGGGCAAGCGCCACCAGAACGTCGTCGCCACGAAGTACACGCTGGCGATGGACCACGCCGACCCCAACACCGCCGGCTCCAACCGCAAGAACCTCGTGCGCTCGGTCGAGAAGAGCCTCGAGCGCATGGGCACCGACTACATCGATCTCCTCTGGGTCCACGCCTGGGACAACCTCACGCCCATCGGCGAGACGCTGCGCGCGCTCGACGACCTCGTGCGCGCCGGCAAGGTCCTATACCTGTCTCTTATACACATCTCCGAGCCCACGAGACAGGCAGAAATCT
>CAJXPN010000660.1 GCA_913058025.1 uncultured Myxococcales bacterium
TCTACACAGAGTAGATCGTCGGCAGCGTCAGATGTGTATAAGAGACAGACCTCGTGTCGGATCTGCCGGAGTACCAGCTCCCGACGCGCTACCCCTACTGCCACATCCGCGGTGAGGCCGCGATCATCGGCCTGAACTCGGGCATCCCCACGCCGTACTTCGTCTCGGGCGGGCGGGTGAACGTCGACGAGCTCGAGGCCGCGTGCAAGATGCTCGACGACCCGCGCATCGACGGGAAGCTCAAGGTCGTGATGGTCCACCACCACGTGCTCCCCTTCGAGCACACGCGGACCGAGATGCCTCGACGCATGTTCAACGCCGAGAAGGTCCTGCGCCGCCTGCGCCAGCACGACGCTGACATGATCATCCACGGCCACAACCACTACTTCCAGATCCACGAGGTGCCCCAGCTCCGCGGGGACGGCACCGTCGTGATCAGCGAGCCCGGGTCGGCCGTCGTCGCGCGCGCCTCGCGCGAAGAGAAGGTCGGCAAGTTCAACATCTACGACATCGAGGACGGACGCCTCCAAGCCATCCGCACCTACATCTGGGACGACGACGCCGAGGACTTCGTCCCGTGGCGCGCGCGCGCCTTCGACGTCCACCCCGTCGGCGGCCACCACGACCCCGCGCCCCCGGCGCACGTCTGGACGCTCGAGGAGCTCGCCGGAGGTCTCGGGGTCTCGCTCTCGGGTGAGGGAGACACGCGGACCGCGCGGCGAGGCGCTCACGCCATCGAGCTGGATTTGGGCGGCCGTGACATCCAGGATCCGATCGTCCGGCGCGACGTCTGGGGTGACATGGTGGGGCTGCGGCTCGGCGCGGACTCGCTCGACTCCGGCTGGACACCAGAGACCGAACGCGAGCACACGCCCGAGGCGATCCACCAGAAGAGCGAGGTCCCCTCGGTCCACGGCGAGCGGCACCCGAGGATGTTGCCCAGGCGAGCGATCCAGACGTGGTCGCAGCTCACCGGGGAGGAGCCGCTGGGGGACGACTGGGAGTCCGACGCCGAGGTCTTCGTGGGGCACGTCCTCGAGATCGGTCGCGGGCTCCACATGATCTCGGAGGCAGACGCCAGCGCCACCACGCTCGGCGGCGAGCGCATCACCGCCGACGCCAGGCGAGCGCTCTTCTACCAGTCCTACAAGGTGCGCCCGAGCGAGCGCCACGAGCACCCGTGGGGCACGCTCAAGGTGTACTCCTCGATGGAGGGCCTGGGCGCGTCGCGCGTCCTGCTGCTGCCCGACTACGACTGGGACACGGCGCGCGCGCGAGGGTGGGCCTCGACCCCCTCGCGCGACGAGCTGCTCATCGCCCAACCGCGCAGCCCCGACGACCGCGAAGAGGCCCGCCTGGAGCTCGAGCGCGAGACATTCGATCGATTCGAGCGCGCTCGATACCCCCTGAGCCGCGTCTTACTGTCCGTAGACGAGGAGCGCGCCAGCGCTCACGAAGAGGAATGAGAGGAGGCGAGACCATGAGAGACGAACTGTTCGACGCGATCGCGAAGGCCCTGGAGGACGCGCGGGTGACCACCGAGCGTGTCGGAGACACGCTCAACGTCCGGGTGGGCCAGGGCCTGACCGCCCACAAGGCCAATCTCGATCTCGAGCCCTTGCTCGCGAGGCTGACCGACGCCCCGGCGGATGGCCACGCCAGGCTCATCGCCGGGTTCGTCAGCGGGGTCAAGGGCGTGCTGCTCGAGCCGGCGCGCTCCAAGGCCGGCCAGTGGTCCTACACGCTGAGCGCGGGGCGCATGGTGCCAAACCTCGAGGTCGACACGTTCGCCCTCGGGGTCAAGGCCGCCAGCGGCGACGACGCCTGGACGATCCCGTTCGCCGGGGACCTCGTCATCGGGTGCGTGATCGAGCTCGACCGCGGGCAGCGCGCGCTCACGCGCCAGCAGGTCGAGCTCTGGGGCGCCACCGACGACCGCGTCTACTCCGCCGCCCGCAGCATGCTCTTCCACAGGACGCGTGAGTCCTACACCTCACCGCAGACCGTCGACGCCAACGTCCAGACCCTCAAGGTCGGCGACGGCTACGACGCCATGCGCGGGTTCATCCTCACGGACCTGTACTACGCCGACCTCGACGAGACGCGCTTCCGCTTCTCCGCCCCACACCCCGACGTCATCCTCTACACCGACGACGTGTCCTCCTACGACGCGCTCGCCAAGGCCGCCCGCGACGCCCACGACGCGGCGACCTACCCGCTCAGCGACCAGGTCTACCGGCTCGAAGGCCGCACCGCGATCCCCGCCTGAGGAGGCGCCACATGACCGAGATCCCCATCGAGATCGACGAGACCCTCCCCGAGACCGTCAAGGGCTTCCTGCGCAAGGGCTACACGCTCGAGAACATCACCCTCCACGAGCAGGGCCACTGGACCCACGAGGGCCTGTTCTTCGAGAACCAGAAGGTCATCGACCTCTTCTCCCGCTCCGTGGCTCGCACCGCCGGCGGGACCTGGGTCCTCGACATCCCCCCGTTCACCTACCCGATCGAGGTCGAGGACGTCGGGTTCTTCGTCACCCACGCCTCCGTCACGGGCGACGCCCCCAGCGTCACCGTCACAGACGGCTACACCTACCCCCTCGACCCCTCCTCCATCCGCTACGCCGGTGGCGGCCGCCTCTACTGCGCCATCCGCGACGGCGACTTCGAGGCCCGGTTCCTCCGCTCCGTCTACCACGGGCTCGCCGACCACATGCGTGAGCAGGACGGCAGGATCGTGCTCGCGGTCGGCGGCGAGGACGTCGCGCTCTCGGACATGGACGACGCGCCGGTCTGAGGAGGACGTGATGTCCGACGATACCCTCGACGCTCGAAGGCGGGAGCACTGGCAACGGCATCTGGACCATCTCCTCGCGTGGCCGGACGACAGGCGCGTCTTGCCGTTATACCGAGCGCTCATGAGGAGGCCAGCGGTGAGGCGCTTCTACGTCTTCCAGAGCCTCGACAACCTGTCCTTCTCGCGTTGCTCCGAGTATCCGTTCGAACATAGAGGTCTGCCGACCGCGGCCCCTCGCTTAGACGCTCACGGCCAGCGCACAGGAGGCTACCGGGCCAGGAGCTTCGCGGGGGATGAAGTGTTCGGAGACGAGGAGGTCGTCGCCGACCATGTCGAGGAGCTGCTCGTCGCCGCGGGAGGCGACACGTGGGAGGGGAACGCATCAAGCCCGTTGGTCGCACCGCTCAACGAGGCGTTGGCGAACCACGGCACGGCGCTGCGGGTGGAAGAGCGAGGTGAGGGGAGTGACAGGCGCATCGATCTCATCGGGTATGACGTCGAGATTTACGTCCCCACGACCCGCGACACCCGGTCGATCTGCAAGATCAGGATGCCGGAGCGAGCCCCCGGTGACGACTGGCGCTGCCGAACGCTCGAGGACGCGGTCGCTGCGCTGATTGCGTGGCACGCCGCGAACGGGGTCGATGTCGCATGAGCGCTCCCCCCGCGCGCCAGGGCAATCGCACTCCTCATGACTCAGCACTTCAGGCGGTTCTTGGCTTGGGGTTCGCGGATTCGAAGAGGACTGGGGGTGGAGCTGCCACACGGTCCCCCAGCGGCCGCTCGCTCGCGCTCGCTCTCGCGGTCCCCTCGCAGGGACCTCAGCTTCACTTGCGCCTGATTAGGGCTGGTGGCTCACGGGGGCGGCTCTTCGAGGGCTCGTGGAGGGGCGATCGGCTCGGGAAGGCACCCAGGAGGCGTTCTGCGGGCCTCGGGCT
>CAJXPN010000661.1 GCA_913058025.1 uncultured Myxococcales bacterium
AGATTTCTGCCTGTCTCGTGGGCTCGGAGATGTGTATAAGAGACAGGGTGTGGGTGGTGAGGACGCGGGCGCAGAGGACGCTGGCGTCGAGGACACTGGCGGTGGCGGCGGCAGCTGCGTGGACACGATCCTCTACGTGGACCGCGACGGCGACGGCTCGGGTGACTCGGACGCCACGACGCTGAGGTGCGTGCGCGCGGGGGAAGCCGTCGAGGGGTTTGCCAGAGAGGGGGGCGACTGCGACGATGAGGACGTGCGGGCGAGCCCGGGTCAGATCGAGGCGTGCGACGAGGCGGACAACGACTGCGACGGAGACCTCAACGAGGGGCTCACGTGCGCGTTCTACGCGCACACGGACCAGGCGCTGTTCATCATCGATCCGTTCGAGAAGACGGCGACCGATCTGGGCGCGACGCCGGTGACGCTGTTCGACATGGACACGCACCCGGACGGGACGCTCTACGGCGCCGGAGACGGCTCGCTCTACAAGCTCTCGCCGGGCGCCTCGGCGTGGTCGCGCGTGGGCTCGCTGGGGAACATCGGGACGCCCAACGGGATGGCGATCTCGTCGACTGGGGACGCCTACGCCACAGGCGGCGCCGACCTCTACACGATCAATGTGGCCACGGGCGCGACGACGGCGCTCGGGCGTAACATGACCGGCGCGTCCTCGAGCGGGGACTGCGTGCTCGACAAGGGCGACACGCTGTTCATGTCGGCGACGAGCGCGGGGTTCTCGACGGCGGACAGGCTGGTGCGGATCGACCGGACGACGCGCTCGGTCAGCGAGATCGGCTCGATCGGCGTCGACGACGTGTACGGGCTGACGGCGGCGTGGGGTCGCCTGTTTGGGCTCACGGGCAACGGTCAGCTCATCGAGATCGACAAGACCACGGGACAGGGGTCGGTGTTGCACACGTTCCCAGGGCGCGTGTGGTACGGGGCGGCGTCGACGCCCGCGCGTTGACGCGGCGCCCCCTGGGGGCCCTCACTTCTTCTTCTTGGTGCCCTCGAGCGCGGCGATGTTGTCGCGCATCATCTCGAGCTGCGCGCGCTGCGAGGGGTCGCCCTCTATGAGGGCGGCGCCGGCCTCGAGGGCGGCGACGGCGTCGTCCCGGCGCTTGAGCGCGAGCAGCGCGGCGGCCTTCGAGTTGTAGGCGTTGGCGAGGTTGGGGGTGTCCTTTATCGCCCTGGTGTGTGAGACGACGCGCTCGAGCGTGGCGAGCGCGTCGGCGGGCTGCTTTCGGGCGAGCTGTGCCTCGGCGAGCTGGAAGAGGAGCTGGGTGGTGAGCGTGTCCTTGAGGGCGCCGGCGGGGGCCAGGTAGGCCTGCGCGAGGCCGGCGCGGAAGGCCTTCTCGGCGAGCTCGTCGCCCTGGAGGACGGCGGAGTAGGTCAGGCCCATGCGCAGGTGCGCGTCGGCGGCGCGGGCGTGGTCGTCGTGCTCGGCGTAGACGCGCGCGGACGCCTCGAAGTGGCGCAGGGAGGCCTTGATGTTCTTCTCACGTTGGGCCGAGAACCCGGCCGCGTAGTGCGACGCCGCGAGCGCGCGCCAGTGGCGCGACTCGCCGCCGTCGGCGGCGCGGAGCGCCTCGACTGCGGCGTCGCACGAGCGCAGCGCGCCGGTGGCCTTGAGGGTGTTGTCGACCTGGCAGAGGTTGGCGCGCTGGGTGGCGATGGCGTCGGGGTCGCGCAGGCCGGGGGCGACGGACTCGAGCAGCGAGATGACCTTCTTGTACTCCTTGCGGGACTTGTCGGTGTGGCCGCTGGTCTGGTCGATGCCGGCCTGGACGATGCGCGCGCGCGCCTCGAGCTCGGGCGCCTTCAGTGAGGCGAAGCCGCTGGCGGCGCGGGAACAGTGGTTCGCGGCGCGGGCGTCGATTCGGGGGGACGAGAGCGTCTCGCACAGGGCGAGGTGGGCGCGCGCGACGAGCTGTGGGCTGCGCGTCTTCTCGGCGTAGGAGAGGGCGCGTGAGAGGTGCTCGAAGGCGCCGGCGGAGTCGCCCTTGTGGAGCGCGTCGGCGCCGAGCAGGCCGTGGAGTGAGACGAGCGCGGGGCGGTTCTTCATGCGCTTGAGCGCGGGCTCGGCCATGAGGAGCTCACGGCGCGCGGCCTCGAAGTCCCCGGCGGCCTGCATGAGGCGGGCGCGGCGCAGGCGGTTTCGCGCCTGCGCGGGGACGTTGCCCGCGCGCACGAACTGGGTGTGGGCGCGGTCGAGGAGCGCGCGCGCCTGGGCGGTGTCGCCGGTGGACTCGAAGAGCTCGGCGGTCTTGACGAGCGCGCTGCCGACGGCGAGCGGGGTGTCGGCGCGCTGGAGCATGGCGATGTCGGCCTTGAGCTGGGCGGCGTCGACGCCGGACTTGCCCTGGACGCGCCGCACGAGCGAGAGGTTCATGCGGCAGAGAGACTGTGAGATGTCGTCGCCGGCGTCGCGCGCCATGGAGACGCAGAGCTTGAGCGTCTTCTGCGCGCGCCCGAGCTTGCCCTGGCTCGCCTCGACGTGTCCGATCGTGAGGAGCAGCCGCCCGACGGCGCCGTCGAGCTCGAGCTTCTGGGCGCGCTCGAGCGCGTCCTGGGCGCGCTTGCCCGCGCCGACGTAGTCTCCCTGCTCCCAGAGGATGTTGGCCCACTCGAGCGAGGCCTCGGCCTTCTGGACGCTGGAGTCGGGGGCGCCGTCGTAGATCTCGGAGTAGGTCGTGGTGGCCTCGTCCCAGTCGCCGACGTCGTAGGAGGCGCGCGCCTTCTGGAGCATCGCCGTGTAATCGGCGGGCTCTTGCGCGTGTATGGGCGCGGCGATGGCGAGGGAGGCGGCGGTGATGAATAATGCTCGGAGCTTCACGGTCGGACCTCTCGGAGATGGCGCGTGTCGTCGTACGACAGGTGAAACAAGCGCGAGGCCCATGCATTTCGACTGAACGCCAAGGAGTCGCGCGTGCCAGGACAGGTTAACACGAAGACGCCGCGCTCGGCGCGGTGCGCGCTCGGGTGCGCCACGCTGCTCGCGCTCGCTGCGTCGGGCTGCATCCCGGTCGTGTACGTGACGCCGCCGGCGCGCGTGACGGCGTCGATCGGCGCGTCGATCGGAGAAGACGAGGTCGGCGTGCAGACGGCGGTGGCGGGATCGCTCCAGCCGCTGCACCTGTTCGACCCGACGACGACGCGCTGGTTCGACGTGGGCGTGGGCTGGGGCGGTCGCTTCGGCTTCGAGCGCCCCGTGGCGCACGGGCCGCTGCTCGAGCTCGGGCTGTTCCAGCCGATCTCGCCCAACGTCCGGTTCGCCGCGATCGGCCGCGCCCAACCGATCTCGGTGGTCGGCTCGAACAGCCCGTGGTTCACCGACGGGACCTCGGTGGCGCTCCAGCTCGGCGTCGACTACGCGTTCTGGAACGACGGCCCCACGGCCGACTGCGAGATCGAGGTCGGCGAGTTCTGTGGCGTCGGCTACGCGTTCGGTGAGGGGGGCGTGGGCGGGTACCTCGAGCTCGGGATCGACCAGATCCAGGGCCGCCAGTCGTACGCGGTGATGGCCGGCTTCAGCGGGCGCCTCCCCGCGACCTGGGGCGCGGGCGTGGTGTTCATCGACATCTTCGACGCGTTGTTCGAGGGCGACGACGACTTCTAGGGGAGGCTGAGGGGTGGGTGTGGCCGCTTTAGGTTGGAGTGGGCACCACCTGTGAGGTGGTGCACGACCTCGTGCGGGGGATTCCCCCCGCAGGTTGGCCTCGCGGCCAATCTG
>CAJXPN010000662.1 GCA_913058025.1 uncultured Myxococcales bacterium
AGATTTCTGCCTGTCTCGTGGGCTCGGAGATGTGTATAAGAGACAGCTTCAACGCCGAGCGAACCGAACGTGGCGAGCCGACCATCCACATGGGGATAGGGCTGAACACGGGTGAGGTCGTCGCCGGGTACATCGGCTCGACGCGCGCGATGAGCTACACGGTCATCGGTGACACGGTGAACACGGCGGCGCGCTTCTGCTCGGCCGCCGAGCCCGACGAGGTCCTCATCGGTGAGGGCACCTACAACCAGGTCGGGCACCTGTTCGTGTGCGAGAAGCTCCCACCGACCAAGCTCAAGGGCAAGCTCGAGCACGTCGACATCTACCGCGTCACGGGGCTGACCGAGGGCGGCCAGGAGCTCCACGCCGGGTTCCAGTGAGCGGTATTTCGTGACAGCCCGGCCGGGCGACCGTATAACGGACGTCGTCGCGCGCCCCACACCCTGTCCCCCGCGGATCGCGCCGCCCATGAGGTAACTGGAACATGTCGCAGCCAAGATACCAGGTCATCTCGCGCATCGACGCGGGTGGTATGGCCGAGGTCTTCAAGGCCAACTCCACGAGCATGCAGGGCTTCCAGAAGCTCGTGGCGATCAAGCGCGTGCTCCCTTCGCTCACGCGGAACGAGCGCTTCGTGCGCATGTTCCTCGATGAGGCCAAGGTCTCCCTCTACCTCAACCACACCAACTGCGTTCAGGTCTTCGACCTCGGCATCGCCGACGGCACGTACTTCATCGTCATGGAGTTCATCGACGGCACGAACCTGAAGAACATCCTGGAGGACTTCGCCACGCGCGGCTCGACGTTCCCCATCGAGCACGCCTGCTTCATCACGATCGAGATCTGCAAGGGCCTCTCGCACGCCCACAACAAGATCGATCAGGACGGCCGACGCCTCCACATCGTCCACCGCGACATCTCTCCGCCCAACGTGCTCGTCTCACGTGAGGGCGAGGTCAAGATCACCGACTTCGGCCTGGCCAAGGCCGCCAGCCAGGTCGAGACGACCGACCCTGGCGTGGTCAAGGGCAAGTTCGGCTACCTCTCCCCCGAGGCCGCCAACGGCAAGCCCGTCGACTCCCGCACGGACATCTTCGCCGTCGGGATCCTGCTCTGGGAGATGCTCGTCGGGCGCCGCCTCTTCCTGGGCCGCACGGACCTGGACACGCTGCGCGAGGTCCAGATCGCGAACATACCGCCGCTCGCGAACTACCGCTCCGACATCCCGCATCAGCTCAACGAGATCATCGAGCGCGCGCTCGCGCGTGACCCCGACCGCCGCTACCAGGACACGTACTCCCTGGCCACCGACCTCGCGAGCTTCATGTACTCGTACGGCCGGTCCGTTACCAGCTACGACATCGCCGAGCACATCACCGAGTTCCTCTCCGAGCGCACCGCGGTCGAGCCCTCTCAGGACTCGGGCATCAACGAGGCCGTCCAGCGGGAGATCAACAAGCTCGTCTCCCTCGAGGAGGTCGACGACCTCGACCTCTACCTCGCCGACGCCTACTCGAGCGTCTCGTCTCAGGACTCCGACGTCGACCACGAGCACTACGGCTCGCTCGAGGACCCCAGCGAGTGGTTCGACGAGGAGGAGGGCGCTCACCCCGACTTCGCCGCCCCCACGGACGGCGATGGCGGTTGGCAGGAGACCGAGATCGGGGAGATCACGCAGACGACCTCGGGCGCCCACGCCGCGCTCGACGCCAGCGCGATCCCGGCTCGGGACCTCACCAAGCCCATCTCACGCGCCCAGATCGCGCAGATGGAGCGAGAGCAGCGGCAGCACTACGCCCAGCAAGACGGCGCGCAGCAGCACGCTCAGCAGAACGCTCAGCAGCACGCTCAGCAACAGCAGCAGGCTCAAACTCAGCAGCAGCAGGCTCAGCAGCAGCGGCAGGCTCAGCCTCAACAACAGCAGCAGGCTCAGCCTCAGCAGCAACCACGACCTGCCGGCCAGGACGTCGACCTCCACGCCGCCGCGAAGGCCCACCAGCAGCAGATGCTCGGTCAGGGCACGGGGCAGGGTCAGGCGTTGATGGCGCCGGCTGGTGGTGCGGTGCAGCCTGCCGGCGGCGGCAACCTGATCAACGTCGTGCTCGTGGCCGCGGTGTTGCTGTTCATCGTCGCCATCGGCGTCATGGGTTACTTCATCTTCATCGGCGGCTGAACGCGTCGCCCTCACGTCATGAGGACGGCGCGCTCGGGTTCGGGAGGTTCACGTGCAGGAAGACGTCCTCGTCATGGTCCTCGCGGGAGGGGAGGGGCGCAGGCTCCGCCCGCTCACCCACGACCGCGCCAAACCCGCCGTGCCCTTCGGCGGCCGCTACCGCATCATCGACTTCGTGCTCTCGAACTTCGTGAACTCGGGGTTCCTGCGCATCAACGTCATCACCCAGTACATGTCGGACTCGCTCAACCGCCACATCTCGCGCGGCTGGCACCTCCCCTACACCGTCGGGCAGTTCATCGACGTCGTCCCGGCGCAGCAGCGCACCGGCAAGCACTGGTACCGAGGCAGCGCCGACGCGATCTTCCAGAACCTGAACCTCATCGACGACCTCTCGCCCAAACACATCGCGGTGTTCGGGGGCGACCACATCTACAAGATGGACGTGCGCCAGATGCTCGACTTCCACGTCGAGCGGGACGCCATCCTGACCATCGCGGCGATCCCCGTGCCGATCGCCGAGGCCAACCAGTTCGGGATCATGGAGGTCGACGCTCAGGGGCGCGTCATCGGCTTCGAGGAGAAGCCGAGCGTCCCCAAAGAGATCCCGGGGCGGCCGGGCTGGGCGCTGGCGTCGATGGGGAACTACTTCTTCCGGGGCGACGCGCTCGTCGAGCAGGTGACCCGCGACGCCCTCGACTCCCACTCCGCCCACGACTTCGGCAAGGACATCCTCACCGGGATCGTCGCGAGCTCGAACAACAGCGTCTACGTCTACGACTTCTCCACGAACCGCGTCCCCGGCCAGCCCGAGTCCGAGCGTGGCTACTGGCGCGACGTCGGCAGCATCGACGCGTACTGGCGGGCCACGATGGACCTGACCGCGATCGTCCCCGAGTTCGACCTCTACAACCACCGCTGGCCGCTGCGCACCCAGTACGCGCACCTGCCGCCGGCGAAGTTCGTCCACGACGACCCCGAGTCTGGCCGCACCGGCACCGCGGTCAACTCGATCGTGTCCGAGGGGTGCGTCGTCTCCGGCGGCGTCATCCGCTCCTCGATCCTGTGCCCGCAGGTGCGCATCAACTCGTACTCGGTCGTCGAGGAGTCGGTGCTCTTCGAGCGCGTCGACGTCGGCCGCCGCGCCAAGATCCGGCGCGCGATCATAGACAAGGGCGTGAGCATCCCGCCCAACACCGTCATCGGCTACGACCTCGAGGCCGACCGTGAGCGCTTCTACGTCTCCGACGACGGCGTCGTGGTCGTGCCCAAGGGCTACGAGTTCTGATGCGCGCTCGAGTGCGCCGTGCGTGCAGTCGTCCTGACACTCCATTGATTCGTTCCCGCGCCAAAATCGGCTCTCATATGATGTGCGTGTCCGCTGCTGCTAAACTCTCGATGTACCTCAATAGGTCGAGGAAAGGAGCGGTTTGATGATGCGGATGCGTCTTGTTCTCTTGGTGTGTGTGGGGTCGATGTGGGGTTGTGGTGGGGGCAGCGCGCCTGGTGACCTGTCTCTTATACACATCTCCGAGCCCACGAGACAGGCAGAAATCTCG
>CAJXPN010000663.1 GCA_913058025.1 uncultured Myxococcales bacterium
AGCTGCACGCGTGCGTCGGCGCGCGCTCACCGAGCGCGCTGCTCGACGCGCTCACCGACGCGATCGTGCCCAGCGCGCACGCGCACGTGCCCGACTCGGCCACCCGCCTCGGCACGCCGTTCGTCGAGGACCTGCTCTCCGCAGACGGCAAGGCCCGCGTGATCGGTGAGATCGGCCCGCCGCTCGGACGCTACTGCGCGCTCGCGGCCATCGTCGCGCCCGCCGACGACGACGTCCTCAACCCGACCGACCTCGCGACCGAGGAGATCGAGGGGAAGAGCCTGATCCTGTCAGGCCGCGCGCGCGCGCGCGGCGACGAGGAGTGGTCCCCGTTCACCCACTCGACGCCAGCCCGAGGCGCCTACACGATCCCGCTCGACCCCCCGCTCGAGCTCACCGAGAAGGACCGCTCGGCGTTCATCCTGGTGGACAAACGCCGCGCCGCGGGCATTCTCACCGACATCCCACTGCGTGCGCTCCTCGAGCCGCGCGCCGCAGAGCTCGTCCTCACAGGGCTCACACGCACGTTCGCGATCTACCCACCACGAGCCTCCACACCATGACCTCCGACACGACGACCTCACACGCCGGCGCGCCCGACTCCATCGTCGCGCTCATCCCATGCCCCTTCGAGTGGCTCGACCCGCGCGAGCTCATCGCGACCCACGGCGAGCACTGGATGGAGGAGCTCACCGTGGAGCTCTCCGACCCCCAGGACTCGCCGCCCTTCGCATCCGGCGAGGCGCGCTCGCACCAGGGGGTCGTCGCCAGGATCGTGATCGAGGAGCCGATCCCCGAGCTGCTCCCGTTCGCGGGCCTGAGCGCTGTGCCCTACTCTCCCACCGAGGCGCTCATGCTCCAGGACCACCGCTCGGTCTGGAGGATCACCATCGACGGCGGGAGCCCAAAGGAGTGCCGCCGGGCCGCCAAGTTCGCCTCGCAGCTCTTCGCCACGTTCGTCCACGCGGGCGCGATCGGGATCTTCCTGCCCGCGCTCGGCAGGCTGCACGCCCCCAGGCTCATCCAACAGGAGACGACCGACCTGTTCGACCCCCGCGCGCTCGTCACGCTCTTCGTCAACGCCTTCCACGAGGGAGACTGGATGCGCACGCGCGGCCTGACCGCGTTCCACCTACCCGAGGTCGAGACGCCCACGACGGGAGGCCTCAACGCCGCATTCTTCCGCCTCATGGACGTCTCCGCGAGCATGCTCATGCAGCTCGCGCCCTATCCCTCGGGCGCCGGCCTCCAGATCGGTCGTGAAATCTGCGACCTGACCGAGGGCCCCCTCGGGCTCGAGCGCGACGAGCAGCTCCCGGTCAACGGCACGTACGGCGTGCTCACGGTCACCCCCAAGGCGTGACCGAAACGTCATGTAGTGTGACCGAATCGGCGCCTTCCTCGTCTAAGAGGGCGCCGTCTTGACACACCTCATGTGCGTTTCTTTGGCCGGAGGGTGGACATCGGGTACATTCTTCACAAAAGTGGCGCCGATCTTTATGGGGACCCATGTCCCCATCGTGACTCGACGGCGAGACGCGCTATGCGTGGCGCGACGTCGAGGCGCGAACGTTGAATGGACAGCAACACTTCACCCCAGGAAGACTCCACATGACGACCGCCCCCTTCAATCTACGCTCCATCACGTTGGCGCTCGCGCTCGCGTCACTCTGCGTCGCGGCGCCCGCCGCCGCGCAGGACGCGACGACCTCGCTCCAGCTCGAGCACTTCGAGCCGCTCCCCTCGCAGGGAACGAACATCCTCAACACCGCGAAGAGCGACATCTTGGGGCACCTGACGCCCTCGGCGGGCCTCTTCCTCCACTACGCCAACGATCCGCTCCAGCTCGTCGACCGCGACGACCCGACCATCATCCGCGATCGCATCATCGCCAACTCGCTCAAGGCCGAGCTCTGGGGCAGCATCGGCCTCTTCGACATCGGCGAGCTCGGCTTCGTGCTCCCCATCATCGCCTTCCAGAACGGCGGCGACCTCGGCCTCTTCGGCAGCGCGGGATCGAGCATCTCGACCTTCGCCGTCCAGGACCTGCGCATCGTGCCCAAGGTCCAGGTGCTCAACCCGGACAAGTTCGCCGGCTTCGGCGTCGCGCTCCTCGCGCCCATCTACGTCCCCATCGGCGACACGAGCTCCTTCGCCTCCGACGGCGAGGTCCGCGTCGAGCCCAGGCTCGCCGTCGACTGGCGCCACTCCGTCGGCCTGGCCATCGCGGCCAACGTCGCCTACCAGTTCCGCCCCGAGCAGACCTCGCAGAACATCGTCAGCGACGACGTCCTGCGCCTCTCGCTGGGCTTCGAGGCGCCCACCGGCCTCCAGGGATTCCAGATCATCGGATCGATCTTCAACACGATCCAGACCACCGGCGACCGCTCCAACACCGCGGCCCAGGCCTTCGGTGAGAACCTCTCGAGCCCGGCCGAGCTGCTCGCCGGACTCCAGTTCTCCGAGCTCCCCTACAACCTCATCGCCAACGTCGGCGCCGGCGCCGGCATCACGCGTGGCATCGGCGCGCCCGACTTCCGCGTCTTCGGCTCGATCGGCTACACGCCGCGCGTCAAGGACACCGACGGAGACGGCATCCCCGATGACACGGACGCGTGCTACGAGGAGCCCGAGGACATCGATGGCTTCGAGGACTCCAACGGCTGCCCCGACTTCGACAACGACGGCGACGACATCCTCGACGCCGCAGACGGCTGCCCCGACGAGAAGGAAGACGTCGACACGTACAACGACGAGGACGGCTGCCCCGACCCCGACAACGACCAGGACAAGATCCTCGACACCGACGACAAGTGCCCCCTGGAGAAGGAGGACGAGGACGGCTTCGAGGATGAGGACGGCTGCCCCGAGCTCGACAACGACAAGGACGGCATCCCCGACGACAAGGACAAGTGCCCCCTCAAGGCCGAGACCTACAACGGTAACAAGGACGAGGACGGCTGCCCCGATGGCAAGCAGACCGTGGTCATCACCGAGACCGAGATCCGCATCAACGAGAAGGTCTACTTCGCCTCGGGCAAGGACGCGATCCAGAAGCGCTCCTTCAGGCTCCTGAACACCGTCGCCGTCGTGCTCAAGCAGAACCCGCAGGTCACCAAGCTGCGCATCGAGGGCCACACCGACGACGTCGGCAAGGAAGAGTCCAACCTCTCGCTCTCCAAGGGCCGCGCCGCCGCGGTCCGCGACTACCTCATCAAGGAGGGCGTCGGCTCCGCGCGCCTCGAGTCCGAGGGCTACGGTGAGACCAAGCCCGTCTGCGAGGACATCCCCGAGTTGACCAAGACCAAGCGCGACACGCGCAAGAACAGGAAGAAGATCAAGGCGTGCCGCGCGACCAACCGCCGCGTCGGGTTCTTCATCCTCGAGGTCAACGGCAAGACGGTGAACGCCGGCGAGTCCGTCATCACCAAGGAGAAGAAGATCATCGAGGAGCCCGCTCCCTGATCTGCTGACCCCCACATCATCCCAGAACGCGCCGAGGCGGCGCCTCTCCCACGAGGAGAGGCGCCGCCTCTCTCTTTGCGCTCGGCTCCCCGCCGCGCCTATCCTCTCGCCCACACCGAGAGCAGGAGGAGTGAGCGATGGGTTGGAGTAAGAGCGCGACGATGTGTGTGGCGGGGTTTGGTCTCTGTCTCTTATACACATCTCCGAGCCCACGAGACAGGCAGAAAATTCGTATGCCGTCTTCTGCTTGA
>CAJXPN010000664.1 GCA_913058025.1 uncultured Myxococcales bacterium
TTTCTGCCTGTCTCGTGGGCTCGGAGATGTGTATAAGAGACAGTCCTCAGCGTGTTCATCGTGAACATGCGCGGTCGTGGGCTCGTCGTGGTCGTGAGGCGACATGGTCTCGACGGCTCGGGACGCCAGGAGCCCGACGATCCCGAACGCCAGGAGCGTGATCACGACGGGCGAACGTCGCCGGAGCACGTTCGCGGCGAGCGCGGCTGCGGCGAACAGGATCGCGACGAGCGTGAAGGCCGACTCGGCCTCGTCGCCGAGGAGCGCGCCCATTCCGAGCGCGCCGAGCGCGGCGGGGACGAACGTGGCCGCGACACAGTGCACCGTGCAGAGCATGCTGGCGACTGCTCCCCCGCGATCGACCGCAGAGAGCGACGCTGGGGTCCGCTCGGTCTCTTCATCGACTCCGCTCACGACGCGCTCCTGGCCCGACCCGGTGCGGCCTCTCGGGCCACGCGGACGAGCCTGTCGCCAGCGCGCCTCGCGCCGGCGATGTTTCTCGAGATGGGGCCGAGCTCGAGCTCGGCCAGCGGGCCTGTCACGTGCACTCTCGGGTGCCAGCACAGGGACTCGTCGACGATGGGGTATCCGCACGCCGCACACGGCAGCTTGGTCGAGTCGACCAGACCCTGGACGAGGGCGCCGCCCGGACGCTCCGAGGAGAACCCGGTCGCCAGGAGCACGCGGCTGACCTCAACCTCTCGTCCCGTGGACATGCGAAGGCTCAAGAGGTCTGGAGACGTGAGGGCGGTCTCGACGTGCGCTTCGTGCCACACGACCTCTCCGCGAGCCATCGCGCGGCGTAGCTCTCGCTTGACGTCTGGAGGGACCGAGCCGCGGTGGCGCGCCTGGGCGATCATGTCGCGGCGGCGGTCGAGGCTCTGCTCGCGTGAGAAGCGACCCATGTGCTTCGGGCCCAACCACCCCGAGTCGCTGTCGAACTGGTGCGCGCGTAGCGGATGCCTGGAAACGAGGTGCGCGGTGTGGCCTCGCGCAGCGAGCTTGAGCGCGATCTGACCCGCTGAGATACCACCACCCACGACCGCCACGTCACGCTCGTGTGGTTCAGGCCAGCCTGAGAAGTTCGGGGTGAAGACGTGTTGGACGCGTGCGTGTTCGCGTGGCGCCCATGCAGGCCATCGAGGCTGCTCACCCGCGCCGAGCGCGAGCACGACGCGATGCGCCTGGAGCGCGGACGGCTCGACGCCGGCCACGCGGACCGTGACGCCATCTCGCCCCACATGAACCTGCTCTGCGTGTCCACGCGCGTGGAGCCGGTCCAGGCCGAACTTCGAGACGACCCGATCGCAGTGGGCATCGAACAGCGCCAGAGAGGGGCGGTCGTAGGGACGCGCGAAGAGGCCCGGTGTGGGCGACTTGCGGTTGCCTGCGAAGCGCTTGAGGGACCAGGGGTGGACGTCGAGGTGGTGTACGGCCGCCGAACGAAGATGCGTCATACCCGTCGTGGATGTGCACGCGCGCCAGCGCGCGAGGAGCTCCTGAGCGGGGTCCAGGATGCACACGCGCTCGGGCTCCACGCCACCCTCTCCAAGCAGGCGCGCGGCCACATGGACCCCATGGACGCCGCCGCCAATGATCAACCAATCGAGCATGTCGGCTCACTCCTTTGCTGTGGCCAGCGGCGGGAACGGGTTGGGTCGCGATGACCAACCTTCGAAGCCGCTCGCATCGAGCGTGGCGACACTCAGGCACGCGTCGAGCCTCGAACGGATCGCCTCCTCGTCCATGTCCTGGCCAATGAAGACGAGCTGCTGGACCCTGTCACCGAACGCCTCGTGCCAACCCTCTGCCTCGTCGGGCCGCTCCCCTTCAGGGTGAGGCCAGTCCTCGCGTGGGACTGCCGCCCACCAACGCCCCAACGGGTTGACGTGCGCGACGCCGCCAGCCTGCGCCCACTCGTAGGCCGTGGCGTGGGCGGCGGCGACCCAGAAGAACCCCTTCGAACGCAGCACACCTCGCCAGTTCGACTTGTCCTGGAAGAACGCGCACAGGCGCTCGGCGTCGAACGGGGACGAGGAGCGGTAGGTGAAGCTGGCGATGCCATACTCCTCGGTCTCTGGGACGTGCTCGCCCTCGAGCTCCCGGATCCAACCTGCGGACGCGGCGGCCTCGTCGTAGTCGAAGAGGTCGGTGTCCACGATCCGGTCGAGTGAGACCTCGGAGCGCACGGCGGTGACGATCCGCGCGCCTGGGTTGAGCGCGTTGAGGATCGCCTCGACGCGCGCGGCCTCACGGGCCGTGACCAGGTCGAGCTTGTTGAGCACGATGACGTTGGCGAACTCGACCTGATCGATGAGCAGGTCGGTGACGGTGCGTCTGTCGTCGTCGCCCAGAGACTCGCCGCGCTCGGCCAACCTCTGCGCCGCGCCGTAGTCACGCAGGAAGCTCGCTGCGTCGACCACCGTGACCATCGTGTCCAGGCGCGCGATCTCACCCAGGCTCACGCCCTCGGTGTCCTCGAACGTGAACGTCTGGGCGATCGGGATGGGCTCGGAGATCCCCGTCGACTCGATGAGCAGGTAGTCGAAGCGGCCTTCCTGGGCCATCCGGGAGACCTCGGCGAGCAGATCGTCACGCAGCGTGCAGCAGATGCAGCCGTTCGACATCTCGACGAGCTTCTCCTCGGTGCGTGAGAGCTCGGCGCCGCCGCGCTCGACGAGCGCGGCGTCGATGTTGACCTCGCTCATGTCGTTGACGATGACCGCGACGCGGCGGCCCTCTCGGTTATGGAGCACATGGTTGAGCAGGGTCGTCTTGCCCGCGCCCAGGAAGCCGGACAGGACCGTGACGGGTAAGCGCGTGTCGTGTGGTTCTCGATGCATCGTTTCCTCGTTGCGTACGCCATCGTGTTGCAAGTCACTTGCGTTAATGAACGCGAGCGACGTGCAATGTACACAAATGCAAGCGACTTGCAACAGAGGGCTGGAGCATCGGCTCCGGTGCGCTCCATGTGCGACGCTTCGAGTGGGAATCAAAGCAGGTACATGGCGTCAGGATGCGCCGGGGAATGCGGCGAGAGGAGCTCGAACCAGCGATGAGCTCGCGGCAATGCGACGATGCCATCGGGTAGGGGCAGGCCTGGTGCGAAGCAGCGTGGTCGTCGAGCTCGGGCCGCTCGACCCGAACCTGGGAGACGATCGGCTCAGTTCGTGGATAGAGCGTTTTGTGGGATGCCCATGAGAGGAAAGAGCGCGAGCTCTACCAACTCGGGCTCGTCACGGAGCCTCGCGAGCAACAGCGAACCCTCCAACGTGCTGACGAACTGAAGGGCGCGGATCGACGCGTCCTCGTACCCGAGCGCCTCGAGCTGTGACTCGACCCACCCCTGTAGAACCTCGAAGTAGTGCCGCAGGCGACCCTGGACCTCGGAGCTGACGGAGTGGAGCTCGCTCGACATCATCCCGCACAGGCAAAACTCCCCACGTCGTGAGTAGTCCTGGAACACGGCGAGCAGCTCCAGCAGACGCGCTCGTGGATCCTCGTGCTGTTCGTTCAGCTCGCGAAACCAGGCCTCATGGGTGCGTTGTACTCGGTCGATCATCGCCAACGCGAGGTCGGCCTTCGTCTTGAAGTGGTAGTGCACGCTGCTGGTCTTGATGTCGAGCTCGGCCGCGAGGTGCAAGTAACTGAAGCCATTGAAACCGTTGGTTCGAGTCAACTGCTCCGCGAGGTCCAGGAGCCTGGTCTTTGTG
>CAJXPN010000665.1 GCA_913058025.1 uncultured Myxococcales bacterium
AAGTGAAGCTGAGGTCCCTGCGAGGGGACCGCGATAGCGAGCGCGAGCGAGCGGCGCCTGGGGGACCGTGCTGGAATTCCACCCCCAGTCGATTTCGGATACGCGACCCCACCACCAGCTGATTTCAGGCACGCAAACCGCTGCCCACCCTCCAGACCTCTTCACGCTTGAATCATATCCAAAATCATTCATAATTCTCCCCACGCGCACCCACGACCCCGCGCGTCAACCTCCACGAGCACACGGGCGCCCCCCACGGGGCCTCCAGGGAGCGCGACCATGGCCGACCGCAGAGTCCTCATCCTCCAGGCCGCCGAGCGCCTGCTCGGCCACTACGGCCTCCAGAAGACGACCGTGGCCGACATCGCCCGCGAGGCCAAGATCGGCGTGGGCACGGTCTACCTGGAGTTCAACTCCAAGGACGCCATCATCTCCGAGCTCTCTGACGCGAAGTACCGCCACGTCCTGCGCGCCATGCGCCGCGCGGCCTTCCGCGAGGGCGACTTCTCCACACGGCTGGCCGCCATGATGGGCGCCCGCGTCGACGCCTTCCTCCAGCTCGCCGCCGTCGGCGCCCACGCCGCCGAGCTCGTCCACGGCGGCTGCTCCGCGGTCAGCCAGGCCCAGCGCGTCTTCGAGCGCGCCCAGCTCGACCTCCTCACCGACTTCCTCCACGAGGCTGGAGAAGCCGGCGACTTCCAGGTCCCCGACGAGGCGCGCGCCGCCGAGGCGCTGCTCGCCGCCTACTCCTCCTTCGAGCCCCCCGCCATCTTCCGCTTCACGCCCCCCGAGGCGCGCTCTCTGCTCGCGCAGATGCACACGCTCATGTTGAACGGTTTACGCGCTCGTTCTTGAGTGAGGCGCCTCTCACCCGCGAACCTCCACGCATACGCGCCGCCTCGAGGCCCCGATCGTAAGAGGGCCTCGAGGCGGTTTTTTCGCGCCGTGCTTGACTCGTCATGAATGAGATTACGTTCGGTTCACGATGAGGCGCCCAGGGGCGCCCCAACGTCGAACCCACCGCGAGGCCCCAAGGCCTCGCCCCACCGAGCGCCCGGCGCCGCGCGAGAGTCGCGCGACCGAGAGACGCACGGTGCACCTCCAAGAGAGGACACGATGAGCGACCACGACGTCACCATCCCCGCCGAGTCCATCCCGCTCTTGCCGCTGATCCGCGGCGTCATCTTTCCCCACACGATCACGACGATCCCCGTCGGTCGTGCCAAGTCCGTGCGGCTCGTCGAGACCCTCACCCCGGGCGCCCTCGTCGCCGTCGGCGTCCAGCGCACCGCGCGCATCGAGGACCCCGCGCTCGAGGACCTCCACCCCATCGCCACGCTCGCCCGCGTCCAGCAGCTCGTCAGGATGACCAACGGCGGCTACCGCCTCATCCTGCGTGGCCTCGACCGCGTCGCGCTCGACGAGCTCGACCAGCAGGAGCCCTTCTGGACCGTGCGCGTCTCCGCCGTCACCGAGACCGGCCTCGACGACGCCCTCCACGCACGCGCCTCCGAGCTCCTCTCCCACATCAAGGACATCGCGTCCCGCGCAGGCGGCTCGCTCGGCGACGCCCTCGACGACTCCACCCCCCCAGGTGAGCTCGCCGACCGCGTCGCCTCCGACCTCGGCCTGGACACCGAGCGCCGCGCCGCCGTCCTCTGCGAGCTCGACCTCTCCGCTCGCCTGGACCTCGTCTCCGACGCCATCGGTGACGTCTTCACGCGCTCCGAGGTCAAGCAGTCCATCGAGGAGGAGGTCCGCAAGCAGTTCGGCAAGAACCAGCGCGAGGCCATCCTCCGCGAGCAGCTCAAGGCCATCAAGAAGGAGCTCGGCGAGGGCCCCGGCGACGACGACGCCGACGCCCTACACTCCGCCGTCGAGGAGGCCAACCTCCCCGAGGAGGTCCGCAAGGTCGCCGAGCGCGAGCTCTCTCGCCTCGACGCCATGAACCCCGCGCAGGCCGAGTACGGCGTCATCCGCAACTACCTCGAGTGGCTCACCGCGCTCCCCTGGCTCGACTCCTCCGAGTCGCCCATCGAGATCGACGAGATCGAGCGCCGCCTCGCCGCCGACCACCACGGCCTCGACGACGTCAAGCAGCGCCTCCTCGAGCACATGGCCGTGATGAAGATCTCGGGCAACGTCCAGGGCACGATCCTCTGCCTCGCCGGTCCCCCTGGCGTCGGCAAGACCTCGCTCGCTCAGTCCGTCGCCGACGCCATCGGCCGCCCGCTCGTGCGCATCTCCCTGGGCGGAGTGCGCGACGAGGCCGAGATCCGCGGGCACCGCCGCACATACGTCGGCGCGCTCCCCGGCCGCATCATGAGCGCCATGCGCAAGGCCGGCGTCAACGACCCCGTCGTCGTCCTCGACGAGATCGACAAGCTCGGCAACTCCTGGATGGGCTCGCCCGACGCCGCGCTCCTCGAGCTCCTCGACCCTGAGCAGAACGACTCCTTCACCGACCACTACGTCGAGCTCCCCTTCGACCTCTCCAAGGTCGTCTTCATCTGCACCGCCAACGACCTCTCCAAGATCTCGGGCCCGCTGCGCGACCGCCTCGAGATCATCGAGGTCACCGGCTACACCCCCGATGAGAAGGTCGCCATCGCCCAGAGCCACCTGCTCCCTCGCCGCCGCGACAGCCACGGGCTCTCCGAGGACGCGCTCTCCGTCTCCGACGAGGCCGTCCGCCTCATCGCCACCGCCTACACCCGCGAGGCCGGCGTCCGCCAGCTCGACCGCAAGCTCACCAAGCTCTGCCGCGCCGCCACCCTCGCGCTGGCCCGCGCCACCACCGATGAGCCCTTCCAGATGGTCATCGGCGTCGACGACGTCGAGGAGCACCTCGGCCGCGCCAGGTACTACTCCGAGGTCGCCGCGCGCACCTCGCTCCCCGGCGTCGCCACCGGCCTCGCCTGGACCCCCATGGGCGGCGACATCCTCTTCATCGAGACCACCGCCATGCCCGGCAAGGGCCGCCTCGAACTCACCGGCCAGCTCGGCGACGTCATGAAGGAGTCCGCCCGCGCCGCGCTCGCCTTCGTCCGCACCCACGCCTCCACGCTGGGCATCGACGAGTCCGCCCTCGAGACCCAGGACATCCACCTCCACATCCCCGCCGGCGCCGTCCCCAAGGACGGCCCCTCCGCCGGCGTCACCATCTTCACCGCCCTCACCAGCCTGCTCACCGGCCGCCGCGTCCGCCCCGACACCGCCATGACCGGCGAGGCCTCCCTGCGCGGCAAGGTCCTCCCCGTCGGAGGCATCAAGGCCAAGGTCCTCGCTGCACACCGCGCCGGCATCAAGCGCATCATCCTCCCCGAGCGAAACCGCCCCGATCTGGAGGACGTCCCCGACTCCACCCTCGCCGAGCTCGAGGTCATCTTCGCCACCGACATGCGCGACGTCCTCGCCGCCGCGCTCGTTGATCCCGCCGACCCCGGGGCGATCCCCGTCACCGCCGACATCACCTCCGCCGTCGATGACGTCACCCCCCAGGGGATCGCCTGAGGTCTCTTGACCCCGGCCTGGACACCCCGGCCGCCAGACCCCCACGGCACCAAGGGCCGGCGCACCTCCAGGGTGCGCCGGCCCTACTCGTTCTTGCCGCACCGAGCACCGCGTGGGCTCGTCGAACCCCACAGCGGTCGTGAAGCAGCGCCCAATGGAGGCCTGTCTCTTATACACATCTGACGCTGCCGACGATCTAC
>CAJXPN010000666.1 GCA_913058025.1 uncultured Myxococcales bacterium
GGGGGGCGCCAAGCGCGCAGCGCGGCGGCGGGGGTCACTGCCCCGAAACAGACTCACCGCCCTCTCGGACGCCCCCAAACCGCCCCGAAACATACTCCCTGCCCCACCCGAACGCGCCCAAGCTACCCACACCGCACACGACGCCCTCACGGACGCCTGGACGACGGAGGTTTTGACTCGGCGGCGCGATCGCGAGTAAATGTGGGGTGATCGGTCATTCATTTCGAGGATAGAGCATGAGCAACGAGACGCGGCGCGCCGGCCTGGCATGTCTGATCTGTGTATTCGCCATCGGCTGCGGGACGGACCCGCCCGGCCAATCGACGGACGCGGGTACGGACGGAGAGACCTCACTGGAGCTGACGGTGGTCGGCGCGACGGCGACCCCGTCGTCGGGGCGCGCGCCCGCGGAGATCATGTTCTCGGCGAGCGCGATCGACGGCGTGGGTCCCTACAGGGCGTCCTGGGTCTTCGGGGACGGGTCGGACGGTTCCGAGGGGCTCACGGTGTCTCACCGCTACGTGCGTGCTGGCGAGTTCGTGGCGCGCGTGACGATCACGGACGACGAGGGCTCCTCGGCGACCGCGGAGGTCCCCGTGACGATCACGGAGGCGTCCGCGCCGGTGATCACGCGCGCCCAGGCGACGCCCACGCAGGGTATCGCGCCTCTGAGCGTCTCGTTCAGCGCGACCGTCACGGGCGCGGGCGCGCGGCCCGAGTACGCGTGGGACTTCGGCGACGGCGCGACCTCGGACCTGGCGACCCCGTCGCACACGTTCACCGAAGGTGGCACCTTCACCGTCGGCCTGATCGTGACGGACGGTGAGACGGGCGCAGCGAGCGCGCGCGCGACGGTGGAGGTCGAGGTCGCCTCCGACGCGATCCCGGCGGCGGCGGCGTCCGCGGCGCCGGCCTCGGGCATCGCGCCGCTCAACGTGTCCTTCCGAGGCACGGTGGTCGGCGGGAACGGCCCCTACAGCTACACGTGGGACTTCAACGACGGCTCCGCGGGCTCGACGGGTCAGAACCCCTCGCACGTCTACCAGGCGCCTGGCGTCTACACCGCGCTCTTCACGGTGACCGACGCCGACGGGGACGAGGACACCGCCAGCGTGGACGTCGCGGTGCAGGACAACACGGTGCCCCAGGTCGCGCTCGTGGTGACGCCCAGCACGGGCTACGCGCCGCTGACGGCGCAGTTCTCACCGGGCGCGTCGGGCGGAGACCTCCCGCTGGTCTACCAGTGGGGCTTCGGCGACGGCGACACCTCCACCCAGCCGACCCCCAGTCACGTCTACGCCACCCCCGGGACGTTCACCGTCTCGCTGAAGGTGACCGACGCGAACGGCGACGAGGCCACGGGCACGACCGACGTCGTGGTCACGACGAACGAGACGCCGCAGGCGATGGCCGCGGCGACGCCGGACGCGGGCCTGGCGCCGCTCACGGTCCAGTTCGACACGCAGGCGTCCGGGGGCAACGGCGCGCTGACCTACCAGTGGAGCTTCGGCGACGGCGGCGCGGCCACCGCGCCCTCCCCCTCCTACATCCACCAAACGGCCGGCCAGTACACCGCGACCGTGATCGTGACCGACGCGGACGGGGACTCGACCTCGGCGCAGGTGGTCGTCGACGTCGGCTCCGACCTCGTGCCCAGCGCGAACGCGTCGGCCTCGCCCGTGAGCGGGTTCTCACCGCTCGAGGTCGACTTCTTCGGCAACGCGTCCGGCGGAAACGGGACGCTGGACTACACCTGGAACTTCGGCGACGGCTCGCCCACCGACACGTCTCAGAACCCGACCCATACGTACACGCGCGCGGGCAGCTTCACGGCGACGCTGGTCGTGGAGGACGACGACGGCGACTCCTCCTCGGACACGGTGCGCATCGACGTCGTCGACAACCAGGTCCCCCAGGTGACCGGATCGGGGACGCCCGACTCGGGCATCGCCCCGTTCAGCGTCTCGTTCCAGGCCTCGGTCAGCGACGGCGACGCGCCCTTCACCTACGTCTGGGACTTCGGCGACAACGAGCCGACCTCGCCCCTCCAGAACACGAGCCACTCCTACACCAACGGCGGCACCTACACCGCGACGGTCACCGTGACCGACGCCAACGGAGACACCGACACCGACACGGTGACGATCCAGGTCGCCGACGACCAGACCCCCTCGGTCACCGCGACCTCTGACGTCGACACGGGGACCTCGCCGCTCGTCGTGCAGTTCAACGCGTCGGGGGCCGGGGGCAACGGCGCGCTGACCTACCAGTGGTTCTTCGGCGACGGGTCCGCGCCCCAGGTCGGCGCCCAGGTCCAGCACACCTACCTGAACCCGGGCGTGTACACGGCGTCGGCCGTCGTGACCGACGCCGACGGCGACACCGCCCAGGACGACCTGACCATCAGCGCGCTCACGGACGCGCCGGACCTGCGGGCGAAGTCCCTGAGCGTGGTCGTGAGCGACGACGACGTGACCTACACGCTCGAGATCGAGAACGTCGGATCGGAGGACTCCAGCGCCAGCTTCGTGGTCCGCTTCTACGACGACCTCGCCGCGGCGCCCGACGACCAGACCGCGGTCTCCGTGAGCGAGTCCGTCTCGGCGACGGTGGCCGCGGGCGCCACGACCACGGTCACCGCGACCTCGTTCGACCGCCCCATCGGCGTGTACTCGGCGTGGGCCTACGTCGACGCGCTACGCGCGAACCCCGATCGCGACCGCGCCAACAACATCGTCGGCCCGCAGGGGTACACGGTGGACGTGCTCGTGATCAACGAGGTCATGGTCGCGACGACGGGGGCCGACGTGGGCGTCTTCGTGGAGCTCTTCGGGCGCCCGGGGCTCGATCTCTCGGGCTACGTGCTCGAGGAGGTCAACGGCTTGGGCGGCGCCGTCGACGCGTTCACGATCCCGGCGGGGACGGTGATCCCGCCTGATGGGTTCGTCGTGATCGGGGATGCATCGACGGCGAACGTGGACGTCGTCACGCCGTGGGCCGACCTCCAGAACGGTCCGGACAGCGTGGTCATCAAGGACCCGCTCGGCGCGGTCCAGGACGCGCTGGGTTACGGGGAGTTCGGCCCCGGAGACGTCTTCCAGGGTGAGGGCTCGGCGGCCGCGCTCGCCGGGGACGACTACAGCCTCGGCCGAGACGCGGCCTCGCTGGACACGGGCGACAACGCGCTCGACTTCTTCGCGTGGTCGACGCCGACGCCTGGCGAGGCGAACCGCCAGCTCGGCGCCGCCGAGGCGTGCGGCGTGGAGGTCGCGCTGACCGACGGTCGCGCCGGCAGGTTCCTCATCGAGGACACTCTGACGGGCCGCAGCAACGACTTCACATCCCTCGACGACTCTGGCCTGGAGTGCGGGTCGCTGGTGAGCGCCGACGACGCGCTCGCCGGGGCGGACCAGGTCTTCGCGTTCACGGTCCCCGCGGGCGAGGTCGGCGCGGTCGAGCTCACGCTCACGGACGGCGCGAACGTGGACCTGGACAGCGCGCTGGTGCGGGCGCCGTGTCAGGCGGCGATGACCACGAACATCGTGGGGTGCGCCGCGGTCAGCGGGTTCACGGAGACGTTCGCGGGCCTGACGCCCGGGACGTACTACGTCGTCGTGTTCGAGGACACGGACACGTACACCGGCGCGGCGGACAGCGAGTACCGCTACGTCGTGGAGTTCACGACCCAGTGAGCACGGCCCATC
>CAJXPN010000667.1 GCA_913058025.1 uncultured Myxococcales bacterium
CGAGCCGTCCGCCGCGAGCGCGAGCGAGCCAGGACAAGAAAACAAGCTGATGAGGACTGGACCCACGCGCCAGTACAGTGCTGGCCGCCTCTGATAGAACCACAGACCCTTCATGCTGGCCTCCCACGCGTCTGCGCCAACCTCTCGCGAGCCTATCCCTTGCTCCGGCGCGAGCGAGCGCGAGCCAGGACAAGAAAACAAGCTGATGAGGTCTTCAACCTGCGCGCCAGTCCACCGCGAAGCCGCCTCTGCCAGAACCACCACACTCCATGCTGGCCTCCCACGCGCCCACACCAGCCTCCCGCGAACCGCATATGCTCCGGCGCGAGCGCGAGCGCCTCTATCCGTGCGCTCGGAGTTTCTGGTGCCGAGTCGAGGCGTGAGGGGGTTCATGTAGACGCTCCGATCGTAAGGGAGCGCTGGCGCAAGGCTCGACCTGCGGCCGCCCGCCATTCGGCGTGCTTCGCGTCTCCTGGCCAGGAGACTCTCAACGGAGGCTGTTCTTGCGGGGAGGTTCGCGCGTGAGTGCATCGCGATGCCTGATCGCCTTTGCGCGCCTTTCGCGACCTGCCACAGGAGCGTCGAGCGGAAGGACAGAGGCACCATGAGCGAGACCCACCGCGTCTACGAAGCGCGTGTCTGAGGATTTACTGCCAAGATGGGCTTCCCCTGTTTCTTTCGTGACAGAAGCGTCGCCCCAGCCACACACGTGGAAGTCTAATTGGCTGCCGAAACGCGAAGCATCGCAGCAACCGTAGCGAAGCGGAGGTTGTGGTCGTGCGCCTCGACCGAAGGGAGAGACGTGCGAGCGATGCCTAGCCAAGAAAAAGAGCGATGCGGAGACAAGAAAGAAGACAAGAAAGAAGACAAAAAAAGACCCCTACGCAGCTTGCTCAAAGGACTCCTCGGTACGACCGGGACCAAGAGCTGCGTAGGGGCGGTAGTGGCTGGGATTCCTGACGTGAGCGGCCTGAAGGCCGTCCTTGACCGCTGTCTTCGAACTCATTCGAGCCTCGAGCAGACGTATGCGGTCGCGTCCGGAAACAAACCTATCAGGAGGCCACCACCTCACCGGCCGTCTTAGTACATAGTTCAATCACGGGATCACCTCCTTTTTTCGGCATGTATTCCAATCGCGACTCCCAAGTCGCAGTAGACCGGTCCGAGTTGCCGCGCGCATGACCCGGTCTATCGGGGAACACCCGAACCCGATGTTCGGAAGATCCCGACCAGGCGGTGTAACCTGGTCCGTCGCCTCTCTTGCGACGCTCGCACATCCAACTATAGCGCCCCTTCGAAACCCTTCAAGGCTTTCTTGAAACTTTTTACGTCCCTGCCACTGCGAAGTCGGAACACGCCGCGTGGGACGGGAGGTAAAGCGAGAACAGGGACGGGTTATTTCAAGAAAGCGCGATCTCAGTCGGTGCGCGTGACCGGGACGCTGAACTCCCAGGTATCCTGGACGCCGAGCGCGGGGAGACGGACCTCGAAGCGGCAGGTGCCGGCGCGGCGGCCGCGCAGGTCGACGCGGTTGTTCTCGTCACGGAAGACAGTGAAGAGCTCCGACGAGGTGTCGTCGGCGACGCAGGTGTCGGGCGTGAGGATGAAGACCTCGAACTCGAGCGGGGTGCACACGTCCCAGTTGGGGGTCTGTGGCAAGAGCTCGAGCTCGTCGGATCGGCCCTCTCTGAGGCTGCCGTCGATGGGCGCGAAGTCGAGGATCTCGGGGGAGACGACGTTGACGTCGAGCCGGTTGACGCTGCCATTGGCCGCGCGCCTGGAGGACGAGACGATGTAGGGTCCGGGGTCGGCGATGGGGGGGACGTCGAGCGCGTCCTCGTCGCAGCGGGTGCGCTCGAGGCCAGCATCGGGCGAGACGGTCACCTCACAGGCGCCCTCGCCGATCATGCGACGCCCGTCGGCGTCGAAGCGCGCGAACCCGAGCGTGATGGGCTGGTTCGTCAGGTACGCGGCTGCGGGGCTACGGGTACAGTTGTGCTCGAGCGAGGACGCCGAGATAGGCCGCACGCGGAAGGAGACGCGGTCGGTGCGCGGCGACGACTCGCCCGTGAGGACGGCCTCGACCTCCATCGTGGCCTCGCCCTGCTCGCGGGCGGTGAGCACGAGCTCGTCGGCGCGCGTCTGGGAGCGCTGCGCGGAGAGGACGGTCTCGGGGGTGACGGTCGCCGAGGCGATGCGGTCGACGGCCTCACGATCTTTCCCCTCGACGCGCAGCCGCAGCCGCGCCCCCAGGGCGATGGGCCTGTTGAAGTCTTCCTGGCCATCGGCGACGGGGAAGGTGAAGGTGAGCTCACCTAGCTCACCTTCCTGAGACGCGCGACCATCCCCACAGGCGATGGTCAGGGAGGTGGAGAGCGCGAGCGCGAGCGCGACGGTTCTGGGGTTCAGAGTCATGGTCTTGGACATCCGATGAGAGGCGTATGATGCGTGATGGGAGATTGGACGCGGGGGGGCCTTCTGGAATTCAAAAGAGCGTGGCGTTCTTCGACATGGACGGCACGATCCTCGCGGTGAACTCGGCGAGGCTGTGGGCGCAGCTGATGTGGAAACGCGGCGAGATCTCGACCTGGACGCTCGCGCGGAGCATGACCTGGTTGGCGCGCTACAAGCTCGCGCTCGTGGAGATGGAGGACATGACCGAGGCGCTCTCGTCGCACGTGCGAGGGCTGAATGAGTCGGACATGCGCGTGGTGACCGAGCAGTGGTACCGAGACGAGGTGCGCGCGTACGTGATCCCGCAGGTCGTCGACGCGATCCGTGGGCACAGGGCGGCGGGAGAGGAGGTCGTGGTGCTCACCGCGGCGGGGCCGTACTTGGCGTGGGCGCTGGCCCGCGATCTGGAGATGGACGACGTGATCTGCACGACGCTCGAGGTGGGGAGTGACGGGAGGTTCACGGGGAAGCTAGACCGGCCGCTGTGCTATGGGGAGGGCAAGGCCGAGCTGGCCGAGCGCTGGGCGAGCGCGCGAGGCATAGTGCTCGACGCGTGCGCGTTCTACACGGACTCGTTCACGGACGTGCCGATGCTCGAGCGCGTGGGCCGGCCCGCGGTGATCAACCCGGACCCCAGGCTGGCCCGCTGGGCGAGGGCGCGAGGGGTGCCCACGAGGCGGTACGCCTGAGGGGGTCAATTCCTTGTCAGACCTCGACACCAGCGCTATGGTGTTGCGACCTTCACGCGTCAACAATCCAAGGTGGTATGCCGCATCGAAGCGGTGACCGTGACCACACACCAGACCTGACGCGAAGCGTCCACAGGAGCTCGAGACATGACGGCGCAACGCTACTACGTCAAGCGTCCCAATGGGAAAGTGTTCGGACCGTTCGACCCGAACGCGATCCGGATGATGATCAAGGGGAACAAGCTCGGCACCGACGCCCAGCTCTCCGTGGACAAGTCGAGCTGGTTGCCGATTGGGAACCTGCCCGAGTTCTCGGACCTCGGCGGCAACGACCTGCCCAGGACCGCAGGCGGAGGCATCGACCTCCCGCGGCCCGCTGGCGGCGGCATCGATCTGCCCAGGCCCGCTGGCGGCGGACAGTTCGACCTCCCGCGGCCCGCCGGAGGTAGCGACCTGCCGCGAGCCGCAGGCGGAGGCATGGACCTCCCGCGCCCCGCGGGCGGCGGCATGGATCTGCCGCGCCCCGCGGGTGGTGGGGTCAACCTGCCTCGCCC
>CAJXPN010000668.1 GCA_913058025.1 uncultured Myxococcales bacterium
TACGAGATTTCTGCCTGTCTCGTGGGCTCGGAGATGTGTATAAGAGACAGATGGGCTGGCCGTGCGAGGAGACTGCGCGGAACCTGGCCTCGGAGGCCTGGCCCTGGCCCGTCTTGGTGACGAGGAGGACGCCGTAGGAGCGCGAGCCCACGGCCGTGTCGAAGGCCTCGACCCACTGCTGTTCATCGGCCTTTACGAGCGCGACCTGGGCACCCAGGGGCGCCGACGTCGTGTCGCCGTCGAGTTGGACGGGCGCGTAGTTCAACGAGCGCGTCGAACCGAGGACGCCGTCGTCGACCTGGCCTTCCAGCCAGCTGAGCAGGCCCACCGTCGAGAACCACGGCCCGAACCCGAGCCGCGACGAGTACGAATAGAAGCCTGACTGGGTCAGCGCGTCGAACGGGCTGTCGGTTGTATGCGAGTCACGCCGGACGTCCGCCGAGAGTGGGTAGATCGTGATCTTCGACCCGTTGCCCCTGGCCGTCGGATCCGATGAGGTCGTCATCGCGTTCAACGTCTGCTCCACGTCTTGGATAGGCGCGTCGGGGTCGTTGGGGTCGACCTCTGGACGCTGGTCTTCCTGGATGAGCGTGATGGGCATGTACGCGTCGGCGGGGTAGCTCGAGGGGTTCGGCGTCCAGCCCTGGCCGAAGGGCCTGAACGCGCCGTAGGTCGGCTCCAATCCGGTGACCGGGGCGCCATTTTTGGGGAGGAGGAAGCTGTTGAAGGCGAACATACGCTCTCCTGGCTCTCCACCCTGGTCCGAGGGCGAGCTCACCGAGACCAACACGCCCGTCTGGAGTTCACCGTCCTCGTTGAGCAGCTCGCCGAGCCCGAGGGAGATCAGCGAGGACTCGGCCTGCGCGCCGTTGATGACGATTTCCTCGCTCACGAGCTCGAAGCCCGTCGACGTGAAGGGCTCTCCAAACTCACGCGATATCGTGGTGACGTAGAGCCTCACGGCGGCGGCGCCCAGGCCTCTCGGGTTGAGCACGACGCCGAACACGACGCCCCGCGTCTCGGTGTCTCCATCGATCGCGAAGGGGAACTGGAGGACATCGAACGCCGCGATGCGGTTGCTCTCGAGCAGCGTGATCGGAGGCCGCTGTGTGAACTGGATAGACGAGCCGGGCACGGTGCGATCGAAGGGCGGGATGTCGTAGAGGACGAGCGAGCTCGTCGAGAACACGTCGGGAAGAAGAGAGCGCTCACGCCACAAGACCACGGCCTGCGTCCCCAGCCCGTCCGATGATGCCCTCATACCCAGGAGCTCACTCCCTGTCCTGTCGGCGAACCCGCGCGAGTTCGGGAGCACGTTTCCGCGCTCGTCGACGAGCACGCCGTTGATGACGTCCGCGCTCTCACCTTGCATCGAGGAGGTGCCGTAGAATGCGATGTAGGACGCGTCGTCGATGGGTGGAGGCGTGTAGAACTCGAGCGCCGGACACGAAGGCTGCAGATACGTACATGAGAAGAGCGGGTCCGACACGGGGACGAGCAGCGGCCTCGGGAACGCGGAGACCCTCTCGCCAGACTTCGAGATCGTCGTCTCGCCGGGCCTGGAGGTGATCGGCTCGTCAGGGTTACAGAACGTGCTCTCGCGCGCGCACATCCCGTCGAAGCACTCCTGTCCCTCACCGCATTCGAACCCGCACGACCCGCAGTGGTCGAGCTCCGAGGACGTGTCCCTGCACGTCCCGTTGCAGCACGCGTAGGGCGAATCGGCGCCGCCGCACGCGCCCTCGTCCTGCTCGTCGCACGCGGAGCCTGCGATGTTGTTCGAGCCGGTCGTGTTGTTCGTCCCGGTCGTGTTGTTCGAGCCCGTCGTGTTGTTCGAGCCCGTCGTGTTGTTGTCTTGGCCGGGGTCGGTGTCGATGGAGAACAGGCAGGCGGGCGCGCTCAGGAGCGCGAGCGCGAGCGTGAGCGTGAGCGTGCGACGGTTCATAGGGGCTCTCTGGACGTGAGGACGGCGGCGTATAAATCGTTCGAGGTGACGCGCAGAGTGTATGTGAAGCGAGAGAGGATGTGAAATAGGCGCGCCACCGGCGCAACTACTTGGCGCCCGCGGAATCAAAGGTGTCGGGCGCGCGTACTCATGGGCGTGCCGTCGCATGCCAGACAGGAGCCCGAACGATGAACGCCGAGCACGAGACACAGATCAGGATCGAGACCCACGAGGGCATAGGCGAGATCGACGCGGCGGCGTGGGACCGGCTCGTCGGGGACGGGAGCCCGTTCCTCGAGCACGGCTTCCTCTCGCTGCTCGAGGAGACCGGCTGCACGGGCCACGAGGCCGGCTGGATCCCGATGATCTTCACGGCCACGCGCGTGGCCGACGAGGACGCCACCGAGGGGGAGCTCGTCGGCGCGCTCCCCCTCTACATCAAGACGAACTCGGCCGGTGAGTTCGTCTTCGACTGGGGCTGGGCCGACGCGGCCCAGCGCGCGGGCATCCGCTACTACCCCAAGGCCGTGGTCGCCGTCCCCTTCACCCCAGTCACCGGCGCGAGGATGCTCATCGCCCACGACGAGCCGCTCGGCGACGAGCTCTCCCGCGCGCTCGTCGGCGCCGCGCTCGGCTTCGCCGACAAGGCGGGGCTGTCGTCGGTCCACTTCAACTTCGTGCTCGAGAGCGAGGTCGACGTGCTCGAGTCCGCCGGCCTGCCCACCCGCTACGGCATGCAGTACCACTGGTACAACGGCGAGGGGCGCGGCGAGGAGGGACCGTACGCAGACTTCGACGCGTTCCTGTGCCGCTTCCGCTCGAAGAGGCGCGCGAACATCCGGCGCGAGCGCCGCAAGCTCGCCGCATCGGGCGTCCGCGTCCGCGCCGTCCAGGGCGACGCGATCGACGACGAGCTCATGGACCACGTCTTCCGCTGCTACAAGAGCACGGTCGAGAAGTTCCACTGGGGCCGCCAGTACCTCAACCGCGATTTCTTCATGCGGCTGACCGAGCGGATGCGCGACCGGCTCCACATCGTCGTCGCCTCGGACGACCAGGGCGACTTCGCCGCGGCCTTCAACCTGCTCAAGTCGGGCCGCCTCTATGGCCGCTACTGGGGCTGCACCCGCGAGGTCGAGTTCGCCCACTTCGAGGTCTGCATGTACTACCCGATCGAGTGGTGCATTCAGAACGGCGTCGAGGTCTTCGAGCCGGGCGCCGGCGGCGAGCACAAGTACGAGCGCGGCTTCGAGCCCACCCGCACCTACAGCGCGCACTACATCGTCGAGCCCGCGCTCGACGACGCCATCCGTAACTTCCTCGCCCAGGAACGACGCGGCGTCGACGGGCGCATCGAGCACATGAGCGACACCTCCGTCCTGAAGTGAGCCGTGGCCCGCGCGGCGAACACGCTCGACCCTCTTCGCGACCCCCTCCCCTCGCCTGGCTTGCGTTTGCGTTGTCGACTGCGTTGAGACAAACTCGGCGCGTTTGAACGACCCTAGCGCGAGTGAGCGAGATGATGAGCCGTGTGGCCATGACCGGGCGACGTTTCCTCGGAGCGGGCAGCGCCTGCCTCCTTATGACACTGATCGCAGCGTGCGGCCCGAGCGAGGGAGCCAGGGCCCCCACACCGGCGACCTCCGCCAGCGAGGACAACGCACCGGTCGAGGCCACGCGGGCCAACGCGATGACCGACCCCGACGGCCCGAACTGGCTCGCGGGCGCGGGCTCCTTCACGCTGCTCGTGGG
>CAJXPN010000669.1 GCA_913058025.1 uncultured Myxococcales bacterium
TCGTCGGCAGCGTCAGATGTGTATAAGAGACAGATCACGACGTTGCGCCGCTCCGGGATCCTGATCGTGGACCCTCCGATCGGGTCACCAGGCAGCGCGCTCGGTCCAAAGGCGTCGAACATCTCGGTCGGTCCTCTCGTGGTTCACCAGAACGATCGGACGCGCGCGTGCCCGTCTCCGAGCACGATGAGCTGGCAGGCCAGCCGCGCGCCAGCGTCGATCTCGGCGTCGGTCAGTGTGTAGTGCTCGCGATCAGTCGGCGGGTTGAGCCCGGCCTGTCCGCCCTCGAGCACCGTGATCGCGCACGCCGCGCAGTGTCCCGCGTCGCATCCGAAGGGGATGCTCCCCAACGGCTCGAGCGTGTCGGTGACCGATGCCCCCGGCTCGATCGTCACGCGTACGTCGTCGTCGACGAACTCGAACACGAACATCAACTCTCCCATGTGGCAGGTTTCGCGCAACCGCGCGAGGCCGCAGACATTACATGAAGCGTTCGCGGCGGTCGAACGCGCTCGGGCTCACCCTCGGCTCGCCATGTAGGTCTGCCGACCACACCTTGCCGATTGACACTTCGTAGAGTTTTCAATAGGTTCCCGTGCCAGTGTTTCGCGGGCCACGTCCAGAGCGCGCAAGTGCGCTTCTGATGCGAGGTTGAAGGGGTTCGGTGCGAGCACTCGAATGGGCCGTGAGGGTCCGCTTTCACGTGACCGTTCGATTGAGTACCCGACCCCCATAACCCATACCCCATCGGTCGAGATGGCGCTTGGCGCCGCAGTGTTCGATTCGGAGGACCTTTTCACATGCGTTTCCCTTCATTTCTGGCCCGCCTCGGCGCCACCATCACCCTCGCGTTCGTCGTGTCCGGTTGTCCTGAGGACGACCAGTGCGCGGACGATTCGGACTGCGTGGCCGGGGCCGAGCAGTGCTCCGCTGGCGAGTGCGTCCCTGTCATCCTGTTCGAGTGCGCCGACGACGACGGCTGCGGCTCGGGTGAGATCTGCACCGACGACTTCGAGTGCGTGACCGGTTGCCGGGCCACCGCTGACTGTGGGACGGGCGAGACCTGCCGCAACAGCCGCTGTCAGGTCGAGCAGATCTGCGTGACCGATGCCGACTGCGATCTGGGTGACCAGTGCGTGGACGGTGCGTGCGTGGACGCGCCGAAACAGTGCCTCAAGCTGGGCAACGCCTGCCAGCCAGGCGCGCCGACGGCTGACGGGTTCGTCTGCAAGGACTACTTCAACGGCCGCGGCGCCGTGTGCTACGCGGCGTGCGCCGAGCGCACGTTCTGCTCGAACCTCACGACGACGCCCGCCGTCGCCGCGACGATCAACGAGTGCCCCGAGGGCAGCATCTGCCTCGCGGGCGGCTGCCGCCCGTCGGAGTGCTCCGGCCCGGTGAGCGGCCAGGACGAGTGCGCCGCGATCGCTCGCGCCGAGCCCGACACGTACCCCAACGGTGCGCTCTGTGAGCTCCGCACGATCAACCTGCTCGAGGGCAAGCCCGGCTTCGTGATCACCGTCGACAACCAGACCAGCCAGGTCAGCTCCGAGTTCGACTCCTCCTACCAGTGCGTGCCCGCGGGCACCGCAGGCGTGGACGAGTCGTGCTCCGACGGCACCGTCGGCATCAACGGCACCCCCGCGGTCCGTTGCGCCCAGGGCCTGACCTGCGTCGAGGAGTTCAGCCTCTTCAACCTGGGCGACCAGAACCGCTCGTTCTGCCGCAAGGCGTGTGTGCGCGACGACCAGTGTAGCCCGGACGAGCAGTGCATCGGCGAGGACGCCGGCGTGTTCGACGGCGCTGGCGTGTGCGGCGACGGCTGTGAGCCCTTCACCATGGGCAAGAACGACTGCGCCGAGGGCAACAAGTGCCTCGCCGTCAGCCCCGAGGACGGGTTCTGCACGGACCTCGTCGGCGCCCCCGGCGACCTCGCCGCGTACGGCGACTGCCGCGACAACGGCGACGCGGACTGCCCCAGCGGCACCATCTGCGTGGCCAGCCAGTGCCTCCCCCAGTGTGACCCGACGCTCTCGACGCAGGACGAGGCCGACGCGCAGTGCTTCGGCGGCGACCCCAAGACCTACATCAAGGTCGCTCACCTCGCCCAGAACGCTGGCGCCGTCGACGTCTACGTGGACAACGTCCGCGTGCTCGACGACCTCGCCTTCGAGGAGATCGGCGCTCAGGACGGCACGTGGTTCGGAATCGAGCCCGGCGCGCACCTCGTCGAGGTGGTCGCTGGTGACCTCGAGACCAACCGCGTCGTGCTCTTCGAGGCCGACGTGGACCTCGAGCCGAACACCTCGACCGTGTTCAGCGCGTTGCCCGCCGACGGCGCCGCGAACTCCATCCAGGTCTCGGCCTACAACGAAGTGCGCAAGGTCAGCGACCTCATCGCAGGCAAGGCGAGCCTGCGCATCGTCCACAACGTCGCGGGCGTGGCCAACGTCGACGTCGTCGCGACCGCCGCGGACGCCGACGTCTCGGACGTCGCCAACCAGGTCGAGCTCGTCGCAGGGCTCGCCTTCGGCGCCGCCACGGACTACGAGGCCGTCGACGCGGGCACCTTCGACGTCTACATCTTCCCCGAGGGCGCCGACCGTGAGCTGCTCAACGCCGCGGTCGTCTTCGAGGACATCGTGATCGAGGACGCGGCCAAGCTCGCCGCGGTCGCGTTCGGCAAGGTCGGCGGGGACAACATCCGCACGCCCGGCCTCAAGGTCATCCCGCAGGACGAGTTCCTCTTCATCCCGCGCTCGGGCGGATACTGCTTCGACCTCGCCGCCTCGAACGGCGTGACACGCTCGGCGGGTTGGGGCATCTGCTTCCAGGAGTGCCCTGGTGGCGCGCAGGGCTACGGCAAGAACCTGTGCGACTCGAACGGCCCCGCCGCGTGCAGCCCGTTCGGTACGAACCTCTCGGTCTGCTTCGTCCAGGGCAACGCCGAGGTCGGTGACGCGTGCGGCACCATCGACAGCGGCGGCGGAAACTTCGTCGACGTCGACTGCGTCGACGGCGCCTTCTGCGACTCGGCCGGTGGCAACTCCGGGACCTGTCGCTCCTTCTGCACCACGCCCGGTGAGCCCGAGAACGCCGACCTCGTCGGCTGCCAGGGCGACGAGATCTGCGCGCCGAGCATCCTCGTCTCGGGCCTCGGTCAGTGCCGCCTGGCCTGTACCCCCGAGGCCCCCGGCGTCTTCATCGACCGCGTGAACTGCCCCGCGGGTCAGCAGAGCTGCTACCCCGAGGACGGGAGCTTCTTCTGCCACTCCGAGGGCGGCGCGAACGGCGTGGCCGTGGGTGTCGGCTGTGAGGGCTCCGCCGTGTTCGGCGGAGAGAGCGAGTGCGCCGCCGGCTCGCTGTGTGTGACGGACGTCGCGCGTGACAGCAACGGCTTCGAGTACCTCATCGAGGGCTTCCTCTCGCCGGAGAGCCTGTTCGGCGAGACTCAGACCTGCCGCGAGCTCTGCCGCCCGTTCCACGGCGGCGACGAGAGCGACTGTGCCGAAGGAACAGCGTGCCTCCCGCTGCTCCCGACGCAGGACTTCAACACGCTCGCCGGCGTGTGCGTCCCGCAGGCTCAGGTGACCCCGAGCACCAACCGCGACCCGGACCTGTGTCGCGGCGAGGACGTCGGCCTCATGCTGTCTCTTATACACATCTCCGAGCCCACGAGACAGGCAGAAATCTCGT
>CAJXPN010000670.1 GCA_913058025.1 uncultured Myxococcales bacterium
CTTCGACCGCCCGTGCGCGCGCGCCGAGGTCGAGACCGAGGGCGCGCTCGAGACGCTCAACGCCAAGCTCGACCTGATCGTCCTGATCGACACCTCAGGGAGCATGTTCCAGGAGCTCCCGTCGGTGCGCGCGGGCCTGCTCGCCACACTCGAACGCGCCGAGGCCGGCGGCGACCTCATCCGCCTGTTCGTCGTGTCGGGCGAGCGCATATGGTGCGACACCGGCGACTGCGCCGCGCCCGGCTCGCCCAACCTCACCTACATCGAGCGCGTCGTGGGCAGCCAGGACACCTTCGACGCCTTCCTCGAGACCTACGACCAGCGCTGGAGCGGTGAGCTGCGGAGCGACGCGTCCATCGCGGTCCTCAACATCACCGACGACGACTCACGCCAGCCCTGGAGGACCTTCGAGCAGCGGCTGCGCGCGGCCGCGCCGCGCAGCTTCTTCCCCAACGGCCGCCGCGGCTACACCTGGCACTCGGCCACCGGCGTCGCGCTCGCCGCGGACGCCATCGTCGGCCCGAGCGCGGACCTCATCACGGCCCCGTGCGCCACCGCGCCCAACGCGGGCCTCGAGTACCAGGAGCTGAGCCGGTTCACCGGCGGGCTGCGCTTCTCGGTCTGCGGCGAGAACGACTACACGCGCGTGCTCGACGAGGTCGTGTTCACGGCCACCCAACCCGCCGAGTGCGCGATCGCGCTGCGCACCTCGGACGGCGTGATCGACCCGTCCCGGTCGACCGTCCAGCTCAAGATCGAGGGCGAGGCCCCAGAGGTCCTCGGGCGCGTGTCCGAGGCGTGCCTGGAGCGCGGCTACTACCTGGTCGGGGACTACATCGTGCTGTGCGACGAGGTCTGCGACGAGCTCGATGGCGAGTCCGTGCGGATCCGCGCGGGCGCACAGTGCGTGTGCGACTCGAACCCGACGGTAGGGTGCGTGGATTGACTCCGGCAGCAGAAACATACACTTACCCGACGACCTCTTGAATGTTCTCTGCCACACTGAGTCCATCACGACACCGCACACCACGGAACCACACCAGCCCAGGAGCTGTTCATGGCTCGCGTCACCTCGTTCGCCGTCTTGTTCCTGCTCTCAGCCGCGATCCTCGCGCCCCAGACCGCGCACGCCGCGTGCGGGGCCGAGGGCAAGAAGCCATGCCCCGTCTGGAAAGGCCGCGCGTCGTGTGACAGCGGGCTCGTGGAGGACTTCTCGAAGAACCGCTGCGTCCGAAAGTCCAGACCCAAGCCCAAGCCGATCATCGAGCCCAAGAAGCGCCCGGGCGACTGCGGGCGCATCAACCAGCGGCCGTGCAAGGTCACCGAGTTCATCCCTTCGTGCGCGAAGGGCGCGGTCGAGGACTTCTCGAAGAACCGCTGCGTCGACCCGACCCCGAAGCGCCCGGGCAGCTGCGGGCGCTTGAACCAGCGGCCGTGCACGGTCGTCGAGTTCGTCCCGTCGTGTGAGAAGAAGCTCGCCGAGAACTTCGCCATGGGGCGCTGCGTGGCGCCCGGCCGCCCGAAGACCTGCGGCGCGAAGGGCCAGCGCCCGTGCAAGATCGTGGAGGCGTTCCCGTCGTGTGACAGCGGGCTCGCCGAGGACTTCAAGCGCGACAGGTGCGTGACGCCAAAGCCGCTGAAGTTCCCGACGTGTGAGAAGGCCGTGGGGTTCGTGAAGGGCCAGGCCAGGCTCACGGTCGATGACGCGCGCGCCGACACCGACGCGTTCCGCGCGTACCTGAAGAAGAACCCCGAGGCCGAGGTCGCGCTCGAGCAGGCGATCGCGCGCCTGAAGCGCAAGCACGCCGGAGACATCAAGGAGCTCTCGGCGCTCGCGGCCAGGCTCGACCAGTCGAAGCGCTCGGGGCTCCAGAAGAAGCTGACCGAGGAGCAGATGATCTGTGAGGGCGCGCGTGACACGCTGGGCGAGCTCGAGCGCCTCGGCAAGAAGGTCGTCGGGGACAAGCTGAGCAAGGGCGCGATCACGCTCTCGGGTGCGGCCGAGGCGAACGCCATCGTGGGCGTCGCCGGGACCGCCGGGCTCGTCTTCGCCTACGACGCCGACGGCCAGCAGCGCTTCGGCGCGCAGGTCAGCGTCCAGGGGCAGGCGGTCACCGACATCGACGTCGCCGCGGGCGTCCAGCTCGGCTGGTGGCCCGGAGCCAAGCTCACCCACAGCACGGCGGACTGGACGCTCGACCCCGCCGAGGTCTTCGGCAGGCCCCACGACGGCCTGCTCTCCGGCCCCTACGTCTCCGTCCACGCTGGAGCCGGCCCCGAGGCGCTCGCCGAGATCGAGATCGCCATCGACCTCGTCTTCGAGGTCCCCGACCTCGCCCAGAAGGTCGACGTCGACTGGTTCATCGACCACTTCGCCGGGATCACGCTGACGGTCACCGCGGGCGCGTCGTTGGTGCCCGCGCAGTTCTCGGTGGGCGCGGCGATCGGGAACACGTTCACCGTGGCGCTGCCGCCGCTGAAGTGAGCGGGCGAGGCGCTCAGCCCGGCCACTGCCACCACACGAGCGCCCAGTAGGCCGCGCCGCAGAGCAGCGGGACGGGGGCGACGCGCGGCTTCGAGTAGAGCAGCAGGCAGCCCATGAACACGGTCCCGGCGCCCAGCGGCGCGCTCACGAACGGGAACCCGATGCCCGCGGCGTAGCCGACGGGCTCAGTGCGCGTCATCCAGGAGAACATCAGCTCGAGCCCGAGCGTCCCGCAGGCGATGAACGCCGCGCCCGCGGCGATCGCGGCGAGGACCTCGTGGGGGGAGGACTCGAACAACGGGACGAGGCCGGGCTTGTCGGAGTCGTCGCCGAGGACGGCGGCCTCGGCGGGCGGCGCGATCGGGTGCTCGGCGGATGGCTCGGGGGTCTGGGTCATGGTCACGCTCAGTCGAGGAAGAAGCGGTTGACGTAGAAGGCGCGGAAGCGCTTGAACGTGAGGGCGCCGAAGGCGTTGACCGCGACGCCCCAGAGGATCGTGGCCTTGAACCACCTGGTGATGGGATGTCGGCCGGTGGCGAGCAGGAGCATCAGGTAGGGGGTGTAGTCGAGCGAGAAGCGGAAGCCGAACTGCTCGTATCCCGTGTTCTGGTAGAAGAGCCCCGGGAGCGCGCAGGCGGCGACGGTGAGCCAGAGGGCGCGGTGCCAGAAGACGTCGGGGGCGGCCTCGCGGGCGGCCGGCCGGAGCAGGTACGCGAACGCGGGCGTGGTCAGGAAGATGCTCATGCCGTGGGTGCTGATCTTGAGGTAGGGCGACTCGGCGACCAGGCTCGGCGTGAGCGCGAAGAGCGCCGAGAGGTTCTTGCCAAGGAACGCCACGTCGAAGAGCCCGTGCTTCTTGATCCGCCCGAGCTGGCCCTCGGCCAGGTAGGTGTGGCCGAACTCGGTCAGCGACTCGAACCGCAGGAGGTTCATCCACATCAGGCCGAAGCCCATGAGCAGGCAGGGGAGCGCGAACCAGGCGATCTTGCGCGCGGCCCAGCCGAGCCGATCGCGCCGCAGGCGCTCACCGCCCGGGAAGAGCACGAAGAAGCCGAAGAACACGGCGGTGAAGAGCAGCGGCGTGCGGGTCGCGAAGGCCGCCGCCAGCGCGCAACCGGCGAGCAGCGGGTGCCTCGCGTCGAGTGAGAAGCTGTCTCTTATACACATCTGACGCTGCCGACGATCTACTCTGTGTAGAT
>CAJXPN010000671.1 GCA_913058025.1 uncultured Myxococcales bacterium
GGTGAAGGCGTCTGGGCCGCTGGCGTCGGGGCCGGGCGTGTAGGTCACCACGTCCCCGGCGAGCGTCACCGCGCCGAGCGCGCCGTCGGTCGAGGCGAAGGTCAGGTCGGCCGGGTCGTCCTCGGCGTCGGTCCCCGTGAGCGTGAGCGTGGCGCTCGCGTCCTCATCGACGGTGAGCGTGAGGCCCGGCGTGGCCTCGGGTGGATCGTTGGCCGCGGTCACGCCCACGGTGACCGTGGCCACCTCGGTCCGGCCCTGCGAGGTGACCGTGTAGTCGAAGGTCTCGGTGCCGTGGAAGTCGGGCGCGGGGGTGTAGACGAGGGCGCTGGCGGCGTCGAAGGCGGCGTCGCCGCCGTGGCTGAAGTTGGTGGGTGCTCCCAGCGTGAAGGCCGTGAGGAGGGTGTCGTTGTCGAGCACGCCCAGCGTCGCGGGCGTGTCCTCGTTCGTGGCGCCGACGTCGTCCGTCAAGCCGAAGCCATCGCCCAGGTCGAAGACGTACGCCGCGCCTGCGTTCGAGAGCCCGGCTACCTGTTCGCGCTGTTGGCCGACGAGGAGGAGGTCGCCCTCGAGCGCCCTGCTCGACGTGCTCCCGAAGTACCCATCCTCGGTGGGCGTGCCGGCGACGATCCGTGTCCTGCCCCACGCGCCCGACGCGTCCTGCTCGTAGACGTAGAGCGCGCCCGCGTTGGCGCGCCCCGCGATCGTCTCCTGGGTGAACACGAGCAGGCGTCCTGCCTCCTTGGAGACGCTGCCAAAGGACGTCCCCGCGGTGGGCGTGTCCGAGACGTACCGCTCGGCGCGAACCCAGGAGCCGGTGGTGGCCTGCTCGAACCGGTACATCGCCCCGACGTTGGGCAGCCCGGCGATGGTCTCTCCGGGCGCCGTGACGAAGAGGCTGCCCCCGACGAGGTGGAGCACTCGACCGAACTCGGCGTCCTCTCCGGGCGCGTCCGCGGTCAGCTTCGTCGTGCTCCACGCGCCGGGGCCGCTCGTCTGGAGGGCGTACAACGCCCCCGCCTCGGCGATCCCGGCGACATCCTCGTCGCGGCTCCCGACGAAGGCGTTTCCGTCTTCGAACAGGCGCGCGCTGCCAAAGCCCGTCGCCTCGGGTGAGTCCGAGACGATTCGTGTCTTGATCCAGGCCCCGGAGGCGTCCCTCTCGATGACGTAGACTGCGCCCGCGCCAGGCACACCGTTGACTTGGTCGGCCGTGGCGCTCACGAACACGCGCTCGCCCACGATGTTGCTGAGGTTGCCGAAGCGGGCGTTGGACGACGGCTCGTCCGAGGTGAACCGTGTGGTGTTCCAGGCGCCCGCTGCGTCGCGATCGAGCACGTACACGGCTCCTGCCCGTGTCTGACCGTTGACCTCCTCGTCGCGCATGCGCACGAGGAGTGTCATGCCCGAGCCGATCCACGCCGCGGACGCCCCGAAGCCTTCACCCTGGGCGGGGACATCCTTTGTGAGCCGTGAGGTCGACCACGCGCCCGACACGTCGCGCTCGAAGACGTACACGGCTCCTGCTCCGTCGAGGCCATTGACGGTCTCGTTGGACGCGAGGAGCAGCTCGCGATCGGGGTCGAAGGAGGTCGCCACCCTCGCGCTGGTGTTCGCCTCGGGCTGACTCGGGGCGAGCCGGGTCTTCGTCCACACGCCCGGGGCGTGCCGTTGGAGGTCGTACAACGCGCCTACCCCTGGGAGGCCGCTGACGGTCTCTCTGGACGGCGCCACGCGGACGACGTCCTCGACGTTGGCGTAGTTGCCAAAGCGGCCGCCTTCGCTCGGCTCGTCGGAGACGATCCGGGTCTTGGTCCAGGCGCCCGTGGCGTCCTTCTCGAAGATGTAGAGCGCGCCCGCGTCCTCGATGCCTCCGAACGACTCCTCGCTGTGGGAGACGGCGAACCACTCGGCCTGTGAGCGCACGTGGTCCTGGAGGTTCGAGCCGAACCTCGCGAACCCTTCGGGGTGGTCCGCGACGAACCTCGTCTTGGTCCAGCTCCCCTTGTCGGCCCGCTCGAGCACGTAGATCGCGCCCGCGAAGCCCTCGCCCTGGACGGCCTCGAACTCGAAGGAGAGGATGATGTTGCCCCCGACGGACGAGAATCGAGGGTCGCCGAAGGAGGAGCTCTGGGGGTTGTCCGAAGTGAAGATGTGCGTGGTCCACGAGCCGCGCGCGCGCCGCTCCAGGACGTACCCCGCGCCCGCGCTCGAGAAGCCGAAGACGTCGTCGTCGCTGGCGACGAGGATGTGCCCCTTCGCCAGCGAGAAGGACCGCCCAAAACGAAGGTCGACCTTGGGGAACGGGGAGACGAACCGGGTCGATAACCACGCGCCCGACGCGTCCCGCTCGAAGACGTAGAGCGCGCCGGCGCCTGCGAAACCACCGACCTCTTCTTCAGGCGCGCTCACGACCACGGCGCCCGACTCGGGGATGATGTCGACCCGTCTGCCGAACTCGGCGCCCTCGGACGGCGCCCCCACGGTCACCGCGGCCTGCGCGAAGATGGGGTCGACGAGGATCGGGTAGAGCGCGCCCGCGTCGTCGACCTCGATCACGAACCCACCTGAGGTCGGACGCATCGAGGCGGCCAGGCGCGCGCCGCGCGCGTCGTACGCCTCGAGCTTGCCATAGCGCATCGCGCGATCCCCGGAGCGCAGCGTGAGCGCGCCCGCGTCGACCGCCTCGGCCCTCGCGCCCTCGAGCCCGACCTCGAAGCGCACGGCGTCCCCCTCCCCTCCTGGTCGCGCCGCGAGCGTGAACCCGTGCTCGAGCCCAGCGTCCCGGTTCACGAACCACTCGGTGAGGCCCGGCGCGCGCGCGAACACGACGCGTCGCTCTCCCACGCGCTCAGCGCGCGCGTCGCGCGCGCCCTGCATCGCGCCTTCGCGCCCGTAGCGCTCCAGTCGGAGCTTCGCTGACCACTGACCGTGCGCGGCCGTCAGCGCGCTCCCGTCGGCGTCGAGGACGGCCTCGAGCCCCGAGCGTGGGTTGTACGCCTGGACGCGCCCTGCATCGAGCGTGCGCACGCTCGCCGGCTCGACGGCCCGGGCCATGGCGTCCTGGGTGAGGCTCCATGTCGGGGCGCCGAGCGTGGGGGGCTTTCCGAGGCTCCGCGTCGTGGGCGCGTCGAACGTGAGGTAGGGCCCCGCCGAGGTCGCGGGAGCGGCAGGCAGCGCGGCGACCTCGGAGAGATCCTCGTCCACGCACGCGCCGAGCAGCGCGCAGCACAGCAGGAGCGTGAGCGCGGTCGAGGCCGTCCGGGCGTGGCGGTTCGTGGATCTCGCGTCTGGCGACGTCGTGGGGTTCATCGCGTCTTCCTTGGTCGTGTCGTCGTGGGTACGGGCCACGGCAGGAGACCCGTCCGGGGCATGACGACGCGAGCGCGTGTTCCCTTCCACGCGTGATGCTCGACGCAGGGCAATCGCACTCATCATGAAGGAAGCGTTGATTCGACGGGGTGTGGAGCTCCAGATCCGAAGAGAGCTGGGGGTGGGGTTGCAGCACGGTCCCCCAGCGGCCGCTCGCTCGCGCTCGCTGTCGCAGTCCCCTCACAGGGACTTCAGCTTCACTTGCGCCTTATTGTGGCTGGTGGTTCGCGGATCTGAAATCAACTGGGGGACCGCGTCGCAGTTCCACCCTCAGCCCGCTCACCACC
>CAJXPN010000672.1 GCA_913058025.1 uncultured Myxococcales bacterium
AGATCGTCGGCAGCGTCAGATGTGTATAAGAGACAGCCCGAGGCGCGCCGCCAGACGCGCCGCCCCGAGCGACGCGCAGATCGGCGCGACCACCCGCAGCAGCATACCCCCGCCGATCTCCTCGGGCGGCAGCTCCCAGACCGACCCGGGCCAACGCTCGAGCGCGCCGCCGACCTCCGGGGAACAGCCGCCTCCGGCGCGCCGGGTCGTCACGAGCAGCGCGTGCTCGTAGGAGCCCGCGCGCGACATCGCGAGCCGCGCGTTCGGCGAGAGGCCCTGTGAGAACACGCACAGCGCATCTCCACGCGGAGCGCCGCACGCGAACGCCCCCGCCGGCTCGAACCTCGCGGCGACCCCGGCGCGCGCGAGCAGGTACGCGGCCAGGCGCGCAGGCCCTGCCGCCAGCCCGACCCCCGTCACCACGATCTGCGCGCGCGCCCACCACCTCTCGTCGAGCGGCTGCTCCGGCGTATCGAGCGTCGCCGCGAGCGCACTCGGAGCGCGCATGATGCGCCCCCTGAGCACGTCCAGTGAGCCCTGCTCCTCGGTCACCTCGACCTCCATCGTCTCAGCCTCCATCGGCCTCGGCCGGGTCGTCCTTTCGAGCCTTCATCGCCTTCAGGTACGCCAGGACGTCGTCCAGGTCTGCGTCGGTCAGGTGCGGGAACGGCGGCATGTTGCCGTACCTGAAGGCCCGCGGGTTCTTGATGTAGGCGCGGATCTGATCCTCCGGGCGGTACTCGGTGATGTTGCGGGGGACGTTGAGCTCGGGGCCGACCCTCCCGCCCTGTTGGTTGACCGCGTGGCAGCGCACGCACTGGTCCTTGTAGATGGCGAACCCTCGCCACGCCGCGGACTCTCTGGGCGCGCCCTCGGGCAGCGTCTTCGGGAAGACCTGCTCGAAGGGCGCGATCTCGATCTGGGCGAGCTGCCACGGCCTCGGGTACTGCTCGAGGTCCTTCTGCTCGGCGCCCCTCCATACCACGTAGAACGGCCCGGGGTTGGCCTTCTGCGGTCCGATCGGCTCCCACCCCTCGGCCTCCAGGTCGGCGTACGCCAACAGCGGCCTCCCCTCGATGATTCGCTCCCCCGACATCGGCACCGTGTAGCCATCGGACGCGCGCAGGATGAACTCCTGCTCCGAGAGCTTCAACCCGAGCCCGCCGTAGGCCCGCTCGAGCACCCCCACGAGCTCGACCGCGCGGAACCTCTTGTCCCGCTCGTAGTAGGGATCGTACCCCTCGACGTCGACGCCTCCAGACGACGCGAGCGCGGCGAGCGCGAAGCGGCCGACCTCCTCGCCCTCGTACATGAACGCGAGCTCGGCCTCCGCCTCACCGAGGCCGTCGTAGCCCGCCTCTCGCTCACAGCCCCAGGCGATCATCGCCACGCACATCGAAACCAACGCCCTCTTCACGCGACCTCCTCCTTGGGCGCGAACACCCACAACGCAGGGATCCACAGCGCGTAGTAGATGATGTCGGGCGCCAGCCGGAGCAGGTAGCCGAACTCCACGCCCGACAGGATGAGCACGTCCGAGAGCGCCCACAGCACGTAGTGCGACAGCTCGACGTAGGTCACGATCCTGAGCCACCGTCGCACCGCGGGGGTCACCCCCTCGGACGCTTTGGGAAGCCACACGAGGATCACCCCGAGGACCAGCGCGATCATCACCAGCTCGTAGGTCAGGAACTGCGCGTGCAGCGAGCCGTACCACTCCGGGATGGCCGCCTGCATCGCGCCCGTGATCAGCACCGGCGCGAGCACCGGCGCGAGCGCCTCGAGCCAGAGCCTGGGGCCTCCCCAGCTCGCCCTGTCGAGGCCCTCCCGCGTGTAGCGCCTCGTCACCAGGAAGAAGCGCCAGTCGCCGGCCACCACGAAGAAGAAGATGCCCGCGGTGTGCAGCGCGCTCCCCTGCACGCCGTCGATCTTGTTGAGCACGCCCGAGGTCACCGCGTCGGCCATCGTCAGGCCCAGCAGGATGAACGTCAGCCCGTGCAAGAAGCTCGGAAGCCTGCGCGCCACGACGACGGCCATCGCGGCCGCCGCGAACGCACCCGCGATCACATGGTGCAGGTAGGTCCAGTAGATCTGTTCGTATCCCATGACACTCCTCTTCACACACGACGCGCACGTAGGTGCTCACGCAACAAATTGGGCGCGCCTCATACGCAGTATGCGAGGCGCGCCCTCTGCGATGCGTCGGAGACACATCTTCACACGTCTACCACTCCCCCCGGACTCAACGGTAGGGCTTCTCCTTGAGCGTGGAGTCGAGGTTCATGAACCACTGCTTCTCGATGGTCACGTCGCACGCGTAGCTCTTCTCCTCGTCGAGCGTCTCGGCGGCCGAGGCGTCCCCTGGTAGCTCCCTCTTCTTCTCTTTCTTGCCCTTGACCGGGTGCATGACCTCATCGTCCGCGTCCACGCACACGCCGCCTGTGCCACACGTGCCGCCGAAGGGACACTCCGGGTGGTACTTGCTCCAGTAGAGCTTGAGGTCCTTCTCTCCGGGCTCCTTGTCGATGTTCAGGCGCTGCGCGACCATCCGGACCACGGTCGTGGCCCGCTCGCCAGTGGAGTCGACGTTCGTGCGCACGATCTCGTAGCGCTGGATGTCGAGCATCTCGTGCTTGACCCTGAAGAGCGACTCGATCGAGCGCCCGATGTCGATCCGCTCGCGCTCGAACTCGCTGTGGTAGCTCGCCGCCCGCTTGAAGTCCTTGAACTGCAGGTCTTCCATGAACAGCTCCGCCAGGTCGTCGACCGAGCCCGAGCCGGCCATGTCGAACGGATCGGCCATGAAGAAGTAGGCGCCCGTGCCGACCACGGCCAACACGAGGATCGTCACCACGCTCGACTTTCTCATTTCACGCTCCCTCATGTTCGAGACGACGAAGTGAAGGCCCGGCGATACGCCGAGCCCTCCCTCACTCCCCCAATGATAGTGGCGCGCGCTCACGCGCGCCAGCGCGCGGCCTTACGCTCAGTTCGTGGGCGCCGGCTCCTCGACGACCTTCTCCTCGGTGGTCTCCACGGTCACGCTCCCCTCGATCGCCTTCCCGTCGAGTTCGACGATCTGGAACCCGACGCGGCGAGAGGACTCGCGGCACTTCGCGATCTGCTTCTTGTTCTTGCGCGCCAGGCGCCTGGTGCGCGTGAGCTTGGCGATGTCCGGACAGCTCGGCTTGGACTCGCCGAAGCCCTTGGCCGTGAGGCGCCCGGCGTCGATGCCCTTGCCCTCGAGGTAGACCTTGACCGCGGCGGCGCGCTCCTCGGAGAGCTTCTGGTTCTTGGCCTCGTCGCCCACGTCGTCGGTGTGGCCCTCGATCCTGAGCTTGGTGACCTTCGGGTTGCGGCGGAGCACCGTGGCGATGACGTCGAGCACGCCGAACGACTTCTTCAGGATCGTGTCCTTGCCCGTGGCGAAGTAGATCCGCTCGGTGACCTGGACCGAGGTCTTGGTGATGACGACGGTCTGCTTTCCGTCGGGGCAGCCGTCCTCGTCGTCGTTGCCGTTGTAGGTCTCGGCCTCGAGCGGGCACTTGTCCTCGGTGTCGGCGATGCCGTCCTTGTCGTTGTCGAGCTCGGGGCAGCCGTCCTCGTCCTCGAACCCGTCCGGGTCCCTGTCTCTTATACACATCTCCGAGCCCA
>CAJXPN010000673.1 GCA_913058025.1 uncultured Myxococcales bacterium
CGAGATTTCTGCCTGTCTCGTGGGCTCGGAGATGTGTATAAGAGACAGGACCTGTTCGCCCGCATGACGGACGCGTTGGGCGCGGTGCTCCCGCGCGTGCGCACGCTCAGGATCGGCGTGCTCGATTACCGCGCCCCGACCATCGGGCACCTCGGGGTGCTCCTGGGCGCGGTCGACGGCGACCTCGACGTCCTCGACCTCTCGGGCTGCGTCCTCGAGAACTACGACGAAGACCTCCTCCGCGACTTCGTCTACCTCGACCTCATCGACAGCGGGCTGGCCAGTCGGGTCGGCTCGCTCGTCCTCCCCGAGCTCGCCCCCCGCTACAGGACCGCGCTCGCGGACAACGGCGCGCACATCTCCTCCTGAAACCACACCGAACAGGACCACTCAAGACATGACGATCATCAGACTCGACGGCGCCTCGGTGGCGCTCGCAGGCAGCGTGAAGGGTTACAGCGGCAGCGCGCTCTGGGCGCACTTGAAGGCCCAGGGCGCGAGCGTGAGCGACAACCCGACCAAGGACGCGGACATGATGCTCGTGGGGGCGAATCCGTCGTACACGAAGGTGGACAAGGCGAAGTCGCTGGGCCTCACGCTCATCGAAGGCGACGCGCTCCATACGTTGCTCGAGGAGGGCGAGCTCGAGCTCGAGGAGGCTCCCGTGCGCCCGCTCGCCGAGCTCATCGCCGACGCCCGCGCCGTCTTCGACGGCCCTCCTTCCAGGCAGGCGTGGGCGTCGATCTGTGCGCTCGCCGACGAGTGCGACGACGCCCACATCGACGACTTCATCGCCTACCTCGCGCCCCAGCTCGACGCCTGGCCGCGCGTCGTGGACCACACGCTGTACTCGGCCGAGTACACGTCCGGGCCGTTCATGTCGGGCGCCGGCGAGGTCCGCCTGATGCCGGCCGGGTGGCTCACGGCCATGCTCAGCGGCGTGGAGCACCCGAAGTTTCGGCTCGCGAAGGCGATCTCGTTCACCTCGGCCGCGGTCAACAGCACGCTCTCTTCGAAGATCTTCGACAACCCCTGTCTCTCCCACATCCGCACGTTCGACGTCGGCGTGAACGTGAAGCAGAACGTCAAGAAGAAGAGCTTTTACAAGAAGATGGCGAAGTGCTCGCACCTCGGTTCGGTGGACACGCTGATGCTCTCGGAGGCGCCTGCGGGGGTCTTCGAGGTGTTCTCGGGGTCGACCTCGATGCCCAACCTGAAGCGCCTCTTCTTGAGACCTTCGCTCGATGGACACGGCGCGGACCCGGAGGTCGCGATCTTTGGCCCGTGGGCCTCGCAGCTCGAGTGCGTCAGCGTGGGCCGGACGCGTGACCTTGATAGGATCCACGCGCGGCGCGATGAGCTCCCCGCGCTGAATACGATCGGGCTCGAGATGCACTACTTCGTCGGTGCGCGCGACCTGCGCGCGTTCTCCGCGGCCGGGGCGAAGGTAGCCGCCACGGTCGACAACGTCCTGCTCGCCGTGTCCTCGCTGAGCGAGAGCGACCACAGCCAGCGCTTCGGCTACATCCTCGATCGGCTCAAGACCCCCCTCAAGGTCCTGGACCTGACCGGGTGCGTGATCTCATCGTGGCACGAGAAGGACGCGACCTCGTTCTTCATGAAGCGCGTCGTGGAGCGCGGCCTAGGGGCGCGCGTCGGCTCGCTCGTGGTCAACGAGAGCGTCCCTGTCCAGACGTGCGCCGCGCTGCGTGAGGCGGGCGTGGACCTCGTCACGCCGTTGGATGCCTCGACCGGTGCGCTCGAGGTCCCCTCGTTCGAGCACGTCGACGAGCCCGCGCCGGGTGAGGCAGCGCGCGTGGCGGCGCGCCAGGTGCACCTCCACGACGCGATGATGTTCTCGGCGCCGAGCGCGGCCGGATGGCGCACGCTCGCGGGCGTGGTCGACGGGCTCGAGCTCCAGCTCGAGCCCGACGCCTTCGCCGCCGTCGTCGACACGTTGGAGGCGTATCTGGAGGGCTGGCCAGCCCGGCTGCGCATGGCGCCGAAGCACTGGATGGGCGAGTTCTCCTCCGACGTCCCCTCACCCAAGATACGCCTGGTGCGTGGGCTCGAGCTCCACTGCGGCTACGTCGAGCTCAAGAGCGTCGTGCGCATCTGGGGTCGCCTCGTCGAGGCCGGGAACCTCGGCCTGATCGACCACATCAGGTTGAACGAGGTGCAAAACTCCAAGCCGTACCTCAAGGCGATCACGGAGGTGTTCGACGCGGCGAGGCCGTCGTCGTACACGGCCCTCGGGAGGGAGTGGAGGTACGCCAGGAAGGCTTTGAAGGCCAAGGGGTTGATGGAGGACGTCAACCCCGACACGGACAGGTGGACGACCGCCTGGGACTCAGACCTCGGCGTCCTCGACGATCGCGAGATCTCTCTGACGATCAAGGACGCGGCGTCGCTCCAGGTGCTGCTCGACCGGGAGGACATGGACCACGTGGTCTCCCTCCAGCTTCACCTGAGCATGTACTCGGGCTCGGGCCGTGACGAGCTCGAGGCCTGCGCCGCTCTGCGCGCGGAGCCCGCGAGCTGGAAGCGGCTGCGCCACCTGAGCGTGAACACGAGAGGAGACATGGCGTGTTACGCGCCGTTGGTGACGTGGTTGAGCGGCGCGAACCCTGTCCACATCGACCATGGCTTCGAGCACGACTTCTACTACAAGGCGCCTTCGGTTCAGTTCGCGAAGAAGGGGTTCTATGCGAGGGCCTACGGCTCGACGCTCGAGCTCTCCGAGAAAGAGACGCTCGCGGATGTGGCGTCGGTCGTGGGGCGCGACGACGTCCACGTCGCCGTCTTCACCGCATCGCGTCACGGCTACAGGATGGACTTGCCTGGGGTGGTGGAGGTCGTCGACGCGATGGATCCCTCACTGCGCGCCTCGCTGCGTTCGCTCAGGTGGGAGATCGAGCCAGGAGCGTTCGAACGTGTCGACGCGATGCTCGCGGCGCTTCCTTCGCTGACCTCTTTGAGCCTCATCGGTGACAGCCTCCTCACCCGCGCCGGTCGCAGGCCTCTCCTCGAGGCGTTCGCGGCGTCCGAGGCGTCCAACAGGATCAAGAGGTTCACGACCTCTGCCCTCTCGAGCAGAATCGAGGGGCCAGTGTCCGCCGAGCTCAAGATCCTCGCGAAGGGCGCTGGCTTCGACTCCTCCATGTGGTTGGTGAGCGACGGGTGACGTGCCCTCCGAGTACCTCGACCACGACCATGACCACTACGACCCGATAGAAGGAGACTCCGAATGACATCAATACGACTCGACGGCGCCTCGTTGGCGTTCTCAGGCAAGATCAAGGGCTACACGAAGTCCTCCCTCCAGCAGCACCTGCAGGCGCAGGGCGCGCGGGTGTCCCCCAAACCCCACGCAGGGCTCGACCTGTTCCTGGTGGGGGACCGGTCGGCGTACAAGAAGGTCGACGCTGCGAGGGCGCTCGGGCTCACGCTCATCGAGGGTGACGCGCTCTATACGCTCATCGAGGCGGGCGAGGTCGAGCTCGAGGAGGCGCCCGTGCGTCCGCTCGACGCGCTGATCGCCGACGCGCGCGCGGTCTTCGACGGCGCGCCGTCACGCGAGGCGTGGGAGGCGATTTGCGCGCTCGCCGACGAGTGCGACGACGCCCACATCGACGACTTCGTCGCCTACCTCA
>CAJXPN010000674.1 GCA_913058025.1 uncultured Myxococcales bacterium
TGTTCAGCGAGAGGTGCTCGAGCGCGAGCGGCGCCTCGCGCCGCCCGAGCGCGTCGAGCCCGCCCGGGCTCAGCGGGTTGCCCGACAGGACGAGGCGCTCCAGGCGCGCCATCAGCGGCGCGCCGAGCAGCGCCGAGGCGCCCTGCCCGTCGAGTTGGTTGTGGTGGACGTTGAGCGCGCGCAGGCCATCGAGGCGGTCGGCGTAACCGAGCGCGCGCGCGCCCGCCACGCCGAGCTCGTTGGCCGACAGGTCGAGCTCCTCGACGGCCGCCAGGTGCTCCGAGCGGGCGAGCGCGCGCGCGCCGCGTGCGCCGATCTTCTGGCGAGGTAATTTGAGCGTGCGCAGCGCGCCGAGCGCGCTCGCCTCGGCGAGCACCTCGGCGCCCACGTCCTCCATCGGATGCTGCCCGGTCGCATCGACCGATCCCGCGACGGCGAGCTCGGGGACGCGCGCGCCGCCCATGAGGCGCTCGACCCAGGCGCGCGGCGCGAGGCGCTGGTCCTGGGGCCAGCGACCCAGGTGAGAGAGCGCGTAGTCGAGCGCGCGCTCGTCCTCACCGCCGGCCGCCCAGCGCTCCATGAGCGCGCAGACGCGCGCCCACGACTCCTCGCCCGGGGGGGCGTGGAGCGCGCTGCGCAGATCCCCAAAGTCGTCGGGCGTCCAGCTCATGCTGACACTCTAGGCCCAGCGGGCCACGAGCGCCAACCGCGCGGGAGGTTCAGCGGAGCTTGCCGAGGACGATGTCCTTGAGCGCGCCGCCGTCGAAGCGGCCCTTGATCTGAGGCATGACCTTGCCCATGACCTTGCCCATGTCGCGGGGCGTCTGGGCGCCGACCTCGGCGATGGCCGCGGTGACGAGAGCGGCGACCTCGTCCTCGGTGAGCGGCGCGGGGAGGTACGCCTCGATGAGCCCGAGCTCGGCGATCTCCTTGTCGGCGAGCTCGTCGCGGCCGCCGTCGCGGAAGGCCGTGGCGGCCTCGCGGCGCTTCTTCGCCTCGGTCGAGAGCAAGCCGAGGATGTCGTCCTCGGTGAGGTCACGGCGGAGCTTGATCTCCTCGTTCTTCAGGACGGACACGAACATGCGGAGCGCGGTCGTGCGCTGGCGGTCCTTGGCGCGCATCGCGGTCTTCACGTCAGCCAGGATCCTCTCGAACGTCTCGGCAGCCATCTCAATCTCCTTCGGGGTGTTGTGCGCCGGTGCGGGCACCCGACATGGGTGCGACCGGCTCAAACGAGCGCGCGCGGACCCTCAACTCGAGAGACCGCGCGCCGCAGGCGCGCGGACCGAGTACCGGCTCCGAGCGCGTGATTATTTCATGTGGCCGCGCGACGGTGGGCGCGGCGAGCGCCTCACTTGAGGCGCTTGAGCGTCTTGGCGATGCCCTCGATCGTGTCGCGCTTGGCCTCGTACATCTCGGCCTGGCTGAAGATCATCATCGTCACGCCGCCCTTACCGACCTGGACGTTGTAGGCGATGAACTGGATCTCCTGGTCCATGGCCTCGGTCTTGGGCGCGGCCTTCGGGTCGACCTTGGCGCCGGGCTCGGGCGGCACGGGGACCTGGTTGACGACGACGGCGGTGCCGCGGACGTTCTGGGCGGGCAGACCGTTGACGATGGCGTCCTTGGTGTCCTGGAGCTTGGCGTCCTTGAACTCGACCTTGCGCTTCACGTTGTTGAGGGCGTCCTGGATCATGCCCTGAGACTTCGAGCCGACGAGCACCACGGTGGTGGACTCGTCGGAGTCGGTCGCGGAGATGCCGTCGTCCTCGATCTTGACGGTCCACTCGTCGGGGATGAGGAACTCGACCCCGTAGGTCGGGCTCTTGACCCACTGGCCACCGTCGGGGTTGGCCACGACGCTGCCCTTCTCGGGCACGGCGTCGGCTTCGGCCTCGGCCTTCTCGTCGTCGGCCTCCTTGGCCTTCTCGTCCTCGGCCTTCTTCTCCTTGGCCGGCTCTTCCTTCTTCGTCTCGGGCTTCTCGCACGCGGGCACGGCGATGAGCGCGGCGAAGAGCAACAGAGTCCATTTACGCATGAGTCACTCCACTGAGTTTGATCGCTGTGTTCGGCGGCGCGCGTCGAGTATGTGGTGAGAAAGCCGCGTCGATGTGGTACCCACCAGGCCACTCCGAACTTCACGGTATGAAGAAACCACTGCGCCAAGCTTCATCGTCATAGGATGTAGACGGCGCGTTGGCAAGACCGCACGTGTTGCTGGCCACATGGAGCCGACCTCATGCCCACACGATGTCCCGAGTGCGCCACCGAGCAGAGCTCGGCCGCACCCTTCTGCGAGAACTGCGGGTTTCGCCTCCGCGCGAGAGAGACCTCGGTCGAGGGCCTCCCTCAGATCTCGGCCGAGCTCCTGCGCTCGAGCGTGCGCGGCCCCGCACGCCCCGAGGTCGTCGCCACCGCCAAGACCCCGTCGCTCCCGGACAAGGAGGACCTCCACAAGCCTGGCGGCTCCCGCGTGGAGACCGCCCCAGAGGGCCACCCCCAGGTCGAGAGCCACACCATGATGGAGGGGATGCCCGCGATCAGCGCGGACGCCGCGTACGCGACCTCCCAGGAGACGCGCTACGCCCAGCCCGCCGAACCCCAGAGGTCCGCGGGCGCCTCCTCCTCCTTCATCGGCATCGCGCCCCCCGGCGCGGCCTCGACCGGCCCGTCGCTGGCGACCTTCGCGCTCGTGTGGTCCGTGATCACGGCCGCGGGCGTCCTCGTCGCGTGGGCCGCGTTGCGCGAGGCAGGCGAGCCCGCGCCCGTCGTCGCCGCCGCCGAGCAGGCGCGCGTCGAGCTCCCCGCCGGCGCGTTCAAGCGCGGCCTCGACACCCGCACCCGCGCCCGCATCCTGCGCACCTGCATGAACGCCGCAGAGGACCCCGCCACCGAGTGCGACCAGGACACGCTGCTCGCCGGTGAGTTCCCCGAGGAGGACGTCACCCTCCCCGCGTTCTCAATCGACAAGCTCGAGGTCTCGGCCGCCGAGTTCGACGCCTGCGTCCAGGCCGGCGCGTGCGGCGCCCCCGACTACAAGGGCTGCAAGGTCTTCACGCACCAGGGCCTCCAGGCCTCGCTGCGCGTCCCCAAGGCCCTCAAGGAGCCCGGACACCCGCAGATCTGCGTGACCCGCGACGAGGCCGCCGCCTACTGCGCGCACGCCGGCGGCGCGCTCCCCACGCACGACCAGTGGGAGCGGGCCGCGCGCGGCGACTCCGCGTTCCTGTTCCCCTGGGACAACACCTGGGCGCCCGACCGGGCGAACTGGGGCGAGGCCGACGTCACGCGCACGCACGTCGTCGGCAAGCTCGACGGCCACGCCTGGACCTCACCCGTCGGCTCCTACCCCGACGGCGCGAGCGAAGGCGGCGTCCTCGACATGGCCGGCAACGCCGCGGAGTGGATCGACGAGGACACCGACCCGGGCCACGCCCGCGGCGGCTCCTGGACCTCCGACCCCTTTTCCATGCGGACCACCGCGCGGGTGTCCGTACCGCCGGGCCAGCGCAGGACCGACGTGGGGTTCCGCTGCGTGTACTGAGCGGATTCCCCCCGCGCTGCTGGCCTCGGCGTGAGGTCGTGCACGACCTCGTGCGGGGGATTCCCCCCGCGCTGCTGGCCTCGCGGCCATCGCGCTGCCCCCCGAG